>JBASZP010000234.1:0-9964 GCA_049660965.1 Daejeonella sp.
CATTTAGATTGGGGATCTATCCGTTCCAAAGTCCAACCGCCCGCTTTTTTTGCAGAGCCGCGATACCATGTATCACTATAAGCGACCGAATCGATCAGGGTACTTTGGGGGCTAAGCAGTTTTATTGCATCGCCCGAATTATTTAAGGATGGCCAGGGTGAAATTCCCAGTACCCGGCCAAAAGAGTTAAACTCGGCAGTATCAGCTTTTGCACAAAGTATCAGGTATTCACCGGGAAGTATACTGTCTTTTGTAAAAGTAAAATGAGTATCCGCATCACTATAAATCCAGTTCTTTAAACTTATAACATTAGCGCTTGTATTAAACAATTCTATAAATTCTACTGTTGGCAAATCAATTTGCGGACTTGGATCTGCAAAAATCTCATTAATGATCAGGTCATGAGGTTTGGCGATGTATGGTTTTACAAAGCTAAAATCAGCGGTATTATTTATGCCGATCATATTATCATTAAGGTCTTTTACATGGGTTGCGGTAAGGGTATAATTAGCCGTGTTTAAACTGTTTGAAAATACCAGGCGGTATCTGAAATTATCAGAAGTTGTGCTTACACTTACCGGGTTCCCTGCACCATTATTAAGCATATAATTTAAGTTCAGTTTCGCACTTACGCTATCCATCGCCTCGCTAAAAATGGCGTCTACCGTTAAGGTATCTATTGCAAGGGCAGCGAGCAGAGTTGGCGGAGTAACATCAGGAACGATAGCCTCAATCTTAAAATCATCAAAAAAGTGTTTCTGTATAAATGATGCGGTAGATTGCTGAATATAAATTCCAAAATAAGTTGAACTGATGATGTCCGCATCTGTAATACTGCCCTCTGTCATGTAGGCAGACCCTGTACCTGTTAAATCACGTTCAAGGATAAACAAGTTTTCCGCAGTACGGGTAACCTTAATTTTTACGGTATTATTTGACGTATTAAATGAACCATTGGCGCCGTCAATGATCTTTATACTGGTATTTTTGGAGCCTGTTCTTTTGTATAAAGAAATTTCATCATCTGTATTTCCTATGCGGACAAAATACCCGTTAATATCAGCGCTTTGCAGATCAGCCTGATCGGAAATTAAATAAACATCTACATAGTTTGCGCCTGATGTATTGAACTGAAGGTTACAATAAAACTCCCAGGTACAATTTGTGGCCAGGGTATTCGCGGTACTCAAATAGAAATTACTGCTGGTTGTTACCGAGTTTGAACGTAAACGATTAGCAATAATCGTAAAGTCATTACTTGTATTACTCCCGCTCCAAACCGGATTTGAGGTAAAGTCTCCGTCGTCAAAGGAATCATTTAGCTGGCAGAAAACTGTTTTGCAGGAAAAGAGCAGGAAAGCGAGTAAATATTTCTTCATATAACATGTTATTAATAGATAGTACTAAATTAAATAAAAGGTAGTTGAAATAAAAACCAGATTAGGTTTTGATAACTTTTTAAGTTTTATAAAGGGATATACAGGTTGGGAAGGGTGTTCCGGCAAGGGATACTGAGCTTATTCAAAAAATCCAATTTTGTCTGTCAGATTTAATAGTTACCCTATTGCAATCGGATGCAATACGATACTAACAAAGTTTTGCCATACTGCAAACGTATGTAATGCCATGCAGACAAGTATTTACCATACTACAAACGTATGTAATGCTATGCAGACAAATATTTATCACACTGCAAACGTATGCAATGCTATGGGGACAAAGATTTGTCCTACTGCAAACGTATGTAATGCCATGCGGACAAGTATTTGCCATATTGCAATCGGATGTAATGCCATGCGGACAAGTATTTGCCATATTGCAATCGGATGTAATGCCATGCGAACAAGTATTTGCCATATTGCAAACGTATGTAATGCCATGCGGACAAATATTTGCCCTATTGCAATCGTCGGCAATACTATGCTAACAAAGTTTTACCCTGTTGCAATCGGATGCTAATAGATATTTCCCCTATTACTATTTTTTTTCTTTGAATATTACTTTCTTTTAATATATTTGATCATCCGTTTATTAAAAACATGAAATTATAAAAATACTTAACTCCATTATTATTCATTACCCGCTTAAACGCAACGTGAATTGCTGACAGCTAAAAACTTATTTTATATATCCCTTAAATTTAGATGTAATACTATGAAAAGAAAACAATCCCCCACCCGCCTGATTAAAACAGTTTTAATCTTTGGTGCAGCAGTAATAATGCTCATAGCTGTTTCCTGTAAAAAAGATAAGCCCACCAAAGCCTCAACTCCGCCTGAGCCTGTAACAGATATAGATAATAATACCTACAAAACCGTAAAAATAGGCACCCAGGTTTGGATGGCTGAAAACCTGAAAACTACTAAATACCAGAATGGAGAAGCGATAGAAAATAAAGCAACTGCTGCAAAATGGATGGAAGCAACAGCAGGTTATTGTGATCCTAAACCTTTTCTACCTGAATATGGGAAATTATATAATGGGTATGCTGTAACAGACCCCCGTAATATAGCCCCTAAGGGCTGGCGTGTACCAACCAATGATGATTTTGTAACATTAATAGAATACTTAACAACAAATGCTAACAATGATATCAAAGTTGTTAGTAATCAATTAAGAGAAACCGGTACTAAGCATTGGAACCCAAATGATGGGGCCAGTAATACTACAGGTTTTACAGCGTTTCCCAGTCCGATACGTTATCCTAATGATTTTTTTGAATTAGCTAATAAGACTGTTTTCTTATCATCTTCTTCTAATCAAGGAGACCTGGTTGCTTTATTTATTAACCCAAATATTGCTTCTTACACACTTTTTTCTAAAACTCAGGGGCTTGCTATCCGTTGTATTAGAGAATAAAAGTTAAAGCAGCTCCCTTGCTGGTGCGAGCCTGTGGCTCGTACCTATTAACCAATAATCCTTATTTCTGCAACTTTACTTTCAGATTATCATTTAAATGGTGTCAGGTATTCCCACCTGACACTTTTGATTCTTGCTGGTGCGAACGTCTTAGCGTCTCGCTAAGACCTTCTATTGCCTATGACTCTTACCTCTATTCACGATCATTCTATTTCTGCAGCTTTGCTTTCAGATGATCATCAATAGCGGCTAAGAACTCTTCGGTATATAAATAATGTTCGCCATGACTCACTTTGTTTCCGTGGATGGTTACGGCTAAGTCTTTGGTCATTTTCCCGCTTTCAACGGTCCGGATACAAACCTGCTCCAGGGTATGGCAGAAATCAATTAAGGGCTGGTTATTATCCAGGCGTCCGCGAAACTCCAAACCCCTGGTCCACGCAAAAATAGAAGCAATCGGGTTGGTTGAAGTGGGTTTTCCGGCCTGATGTTCGCGGTAATGGCGGGTTACTGTTCCATGGGCGGCTTCGGCTTCCATGGTTTTTCCATCAGGTGTAACCAATACGGAGGTCATTAATCCCAATGAACCAAAACCCTGTGCAACAGTGTCAGATTGTACGTCGCCATCATAGTTTTTACAAGCCCAAACAAAATTACCGTTCCATTTTAAGGCGGAAGCAACCATATCATCAATTAAACGGTGTTCGTAAGTTATTCCGGCAGCATCGTACCGGGCCTTAAATTCGTTCTGGTAAATTTCTTCGAAAATATCTTTAAAGCGGCCATCGTATTTTTTAAGGATGGTGTTTTTTGTGGAAAGGTATAAGGGCCATTTTTTAATCAGCGCCTGGTTAAAGCATGAACGGGCAAAGCCGATAATGCTTTCGTCTGTATTGTACATGGCCAGGGCAACCCCATCGCCTTTAAAATTATATACTTCAAAAGTTTGTGCTTCGCTGCCGTCTTCGGGTGTGTAGGTAATGGTTAATTTCCCTTTTCCTTTGGTTACAAAATCGGCAGCACGGTACTGGTCGCCAAAGGCATGGCGGCCAATGCATATCGGAGCGGTCCAGTTTGGCACCAAACGGGGTACATTATTCATTAAAATGGGCTCACGAAAAACAGTTCCGTCCAGAATATTGCGGATGGTTCCGTTTGGCGATTTCCACATTTGTTTTAGTTTAAATTCTTTTACACGTTCTTCATCGGGCGTAATGGTAGCGCATTTAATACCTACTCCGTATTGTTTTATGGCATTAGCCGCATCCACGGTAACCTGGTCATTCGTTTCATCACGATGTTCCATACCCAGGTCATAATATTTAATATCTAATTCCAGGTAAGGGATGATCAGTTTATCTTTAATGAATTTCCAGATAATCCGGGTCATTTCATCACCATCTAATTCTACAACGGGCTTAGCTCCCTTAATTTTTTGTAATGCCATGTGCTTTATTGTGTATTTTTATTTTAATTGATGCCAAAGATATAAAATTTGAACAGACCCGAAAACAGGAATTGTAAAGGGCTTATATCTTTTGGGATTTAATAAATATCCAAATTAAATTTTCTTCTGAGTTCTTCCAGTTTAGGGTTTTTCTGAACCATGTGTTCATACTTTTCTGTTGAAGTGTACAGGCGCTTTTTATTGGTAATTTCCATTTGCCTGGTTACAATATCAATGTTGAAGTTATTAAGCTGAACCCGAAGAAAGTTAAGCAGCGCAATTTTTTCTATGTTCAGTAAATTCTCTTGGATCTTATTTTCAATGATGAGTTCAATTTGATCATCTTCTAAAAGGGCAGGGGGATTAGAGGTCATTAAAGTGAAAATATTCAGTTTCCCTGCCTGTTTTATTTTGTCGGCATATTCATTCCATAGCTTAAGCATCATTTCTGATGTAAAGGGTTCTTTGGTTGAACCGCTAAGGAAATCGATTTTTTCTTCCTCTTTTTTTGAATAATCAGCGCTCAGATCATTTAAGTTAGGGATAATGGAAACGCTTGCTGTTAAGCCTGGTTTTGAGAATGTTATTTTGGGCTTTTCAACTTCGTTTTCTTCGTTTATTGTGCTTACAGCTGGTTCTGAAACTATATAATTAGCAGGCGGATCATCTGTTGAATGAGTATTGTGTAGTTCTTTCTCATTGATGTTTATTTCAGCAGAGGGCTTATGATCTTCTAAAATATCCTTTTCAGAGGATAAATCCGGAGTTTTCTGTTCAGTTTCAACAATTGCGGGAGGTATAATTACTGCTTCAGGTTTTTTTTTTAATTCTCCCTCTGCCTGGTGAACTTCAACAGGAAAAGCTAAGGATGATAAATTAAGTACAGCATTAATATGGCAGAGCTTAATTAAGGCAAGCTCAACCTGTAAACGTTGATTTTTACTTGTTTTATAATTGATATCGCATTGGTTAGCGATGTTTAATGCAGAAATTAAGAATGAAGGAGATGTAGCCTGTGATTGTTCCTGGTATTTTTGTTTAATACCTTCGCTTACTTCCAGTAATTTTAAGGTAATGGTATCTTTTCCAACCAGTAAGTTTCTAAAGTGGGAGGCCAGTCCTGTAATAAAATGGTTTCCGTCAAAACCATGACTCAAAATTTCATCAAAGATCACTAATGCCCCGGCAACATTTTCAGTAAGTAAAGCATCGGTTATTTTGAAATAATAATCATAGTCAAGAATGTTCAGATTAGCGATTACCGCTTTATAATTTACATCTTTACCAGAAAAGCTGACGATCTGATCGAACATGGAAAGCGCATCGCGTAAACCCCCATCTGCTTTTTGAGCAATTAAGTGTAATCCATCCTCATCGTAAGCTATATCTTCTTTCTCTGCAATCTCCGCTAAATGACTGGCCATATCATCAACCTTAATGCGGTTGAAATCAAATATCTGGCAACGCGATAAAATGGTAGGAAGTATTTTATGCTTCTCGGTAGTGGCTAAAATAAATATGGCATAGTTTGGTGGTTCTTCAAGCGTTTTTAAAAAGGCATTAAACGCCGCCTGTGAAAGCATGTGAACCTCATCAATAATATAAATTTTATACTTTCCCGTTTGCGGAGGTATGCGTACCTGTTCTATTAAACTCCGGATATCATCTACCGAATTATTGGATGCGGCATCTAACTCATGGATACTAAAAGAATTTCCGTTTTGAAAAGATTTGCATGAATCGCAAACCCCACAAGCTTCTGATTCGGGACTGAGATTTTGGCAGTTAATAGTTTTGGCTAAAATACGTGCACAAGTTGTTTTACCCACCCCACGCGGACCGCAAAATAAAAATGCCTGTGCAAGCTGATTATTTTTAATAGCGTTTTTCAGCGTACCTGTAATATGTTGCTGACCAACAACGGTTTGAAATGTTGCTGGCCTGTACTTTCTGGCTGAAACAATAAAATTATCCATTGGCGCTAAAATAGGTGTTTTAGTTGTGAGTTGAAAACTTGGAATTTTGTAATGACTATTTGCAGTTGCGCAGAAAAATAAAAACCTCTTAGCAATAACTAAGAGGTTTTTGGTGGTACCAGCTGGAATCGAACCAGCGACACAAGGATTTTCAGTCCTTTGCTCTACCAACTGAGCTATGGTACCAGACCATACCCCCTTTCATCGGGATTGCAAATGTAGCGTCTTTTTTTATTTATGAAAACATTATTTCATAATTTATTGATAACTATAGGCAATTTAAATTCCTTCTAAATTTATTTTTTTATGCATGCATAGTAAATAGTTCTAACACATAATACTTAATTTAGCCTGAACTAAACAAGCTAAGGTGATCTCACAACTCATATTCCTACTTATTTTTATTGCCGCCATTCTTTTTTTTACCCTTAATGTTCGCAAGATCAGGCGTAACATCAATTTAGGGCGGCCCGAAGACAGGTCAGACCGAGCGCTTGAGCGTTTTTTAACCATGTTAAAAGTAGCTTTCGGGCAAACCAAAATGACTAAGAGGCCAATTGCGGCAATCCTGCACTTTTTTGTTTATGCGGGCTTTATTATTATCAACCTTGAAGTATTGGAAATTATTATTGATGGTTTGTTTGGAACCCACCGGATTTTCGCACAACCGCTTGGTGGTTTCTATAGCTTTCTGATCGCTTCATTTGAGATTTTAGCCGCTTTAGTTTTAATAGGAGTTATTGCTTTTTATGCCCGCAGAAACTTCCTTAAATTAAGACGTTTCAAGGGAGTAGAAATGAAAAAATGGCCCAGAACAGATGCCAATAATATTTTGATTATAGAAACATTGATGATGATCGCATTTCTAACGATGAATGCCGCGGATTATAAATTACAGCAATTAGGGGTTTCACATTATATTAATGCAGGTTCGTTTCCAGTAAGTAATTTAATAACACCTCTTTTACCAAACTCAGAAGGAACTTTAATGATTATTGAGAGATCATGCTGGTGGTTTCACATTGTGGGTATTCTGGCATTTTTAAATTACCTGCCTTTTTCAAAGCATTTCCATATTATTATGGCTTTTCCAAACACCTATTATTCTAATTTAAAGCCTAAGGGAGAATTTACGGATATGCAATCTGTAACCAATGAAGTAAAAGCCATGTTAGATCCGTCATACACTCCTCTTCCGGTAGTAGAAGGTGGCCGGTTTGGAGCTAAAGATATACATGATCTTACCTGGAAGAATTTAATGGATGCCTATACCTGTACAGAATGCGGCCGGTGTACATCAGTATGCCCTGCTAATATAACGGGTAAACTCTTATCGCCACGTAAAATTATGATGGATACCCGCGACCGTATGGAAGAAGTGGGCAGAAATATGGATAAGCATGGCAAAGATCATAATGATGAGAAAACATTATTAGATCATTATATCAGTCGCGAAGAAATATGGGCCTGCACCACTTGTAACGCCTGCACGGAAGCCTGCCCGATAAATATTGACCCGCTTGCGATTATTATGGAATTAAGAAGATTTGCTGTGATGGAAGAAGCACAAGCGCCGGCAAGTTTAAATAATATGTTCAGTAATGTAGAAAACAATGGGGCACCCTGGAAATATTCTCCGGCTGATCGGTTTAACTGGGCTAAGACTTAATTTAATGTGTTAATTAGTAAATATGCTAATGTGCTAATTTTAAAATATAAATATTTCTATTCTTCGAGAAAGAGAACCAAGCATAATTTATGAACGAAATCATAGAAAATAATAATTCAAACACCCTCTCTTCCGGAGAGGGTTGGGGTGAGGCCATACCAACCATGGCCGAAATGGTCGCTAAAGGTGAAACACCCGAGATTTTATTCTGGGTAGGTTGCGCCGGTAGTTTTGATGAACGGGCGCAAAAAATAACACGTGATATTTGTAAAATACTTCATTATGTAGGTATAAAATATGCAGTTCTGGGAACTGAAGAAAGTTGTACAGGCGATCCGGCTAAACGTGCCGGTAATGAATTTCTTTTCCAGATGCAGGCAATGACCAATATTCAAATTCTGGATGGTTATAATATTAAAAAGATAGTAACCGGATGTCCCCATTGTTTTAATACCATTAAAAATGAGTATCCCGGTTTAGGAGGTAATTATGAAGTTATTCATCATTCGCAATTAATACAAGAGCTTATTAATGAAGGGAAGTTAAGAGCAGAAGACGGCGAATCTTTTAAAGGGAAAAAGATCACTTTTCATGACCCATGCTATTTAGGCCGGGGTAACGGAGTTTATGAAGCTCCGCGAAAAGCATTGGAAATTTTAGATGCTGAACTTGTTGAAATGAAACGTTGCAAATCAAACGGATTATGTTGCGGTGCAGGCGGGGCTCAAATGTTTAAAGAACCTGAGAAAGGGGTTAAAGACATTAATATTGAGCGTATAGATGAGGTTTTAGCTATACAGGCAAATGTTGTTGCAGCAGCGTGCCCTTTTTGTATGACCATGCTTAGTGATGGGGTTAAGAATTACAATAAGGAAGAGGAAATTAAAGTGTTAGATATTGCCGAAATTACCGCGAGAGCTAATGGGTTATAGTTTTTTAGCCTGATATTTCCTTTGTAGAAGCCTTTTTATTTCAAAAAGATTGCCTTGTATCTGTACTAAATCTTCAGGCTCTGCTGATTTTAGTGGTAAATCAAATTGTGAAGCCATTGAATCGATATTTCCCTTAGGATTATTATAGGTTTGAATAATTACATCAGCTGTTATGGTCTTTAATTGTAAAGTTCCTTCAGTACTATTTCCTAAATAACCTATTGAATTTAACCGTAATAAATTAAAAGAATAATACTCCTGTTTACCTGTAGGGAATATTTTACGGTATCTTATAAAACCATTATCAGTAACTAAAATCTCATACTCTTTAAGTTTTCCTAACTCATCATTATTATTAAAAAGTGAATTTAATTTCATTTGAGTTTGCTCAACTAAAAAATGGATATCCACTTCAATTTTAAAAGATGTTAATCCTATTATTAACCAAAAGAGAAATAATATTCCCAGCCAGGTTTTCATCTTGCAATCTTTATACATGTTAGATAAACACCAAAAATAAGCATTCAACAATAGTAATTAAACAAAATCTAATTTGGCATTTCTTCTTATATAACCTATAATAATATGAATTAAGGGTAAAAATCCATATTTATTTAAAGAATAAAATAATTAACATTTGGTATAATTAATCAAATTTTTTCTTTCTCAAGCATTTTAAGGAAAAAATTTAAAATTAAGGATTAAAAACTAAAAATAATCATTATGTTTGTCCTCTTTTTTACATTTTATGAAAGATTATTTTTTAATATTTTATTTAAACAATTAAAACAAAATGACAAAAATCAAATTTTTAGTATTAATACTCTTATTTAATTATTCTGTAAAAGCTCAGGATAGTATTAAATTAATTAATCCCGCTACATCTTCTAAAGACAAAGTCCTTGAAAAAGAAATTTCTTCTCTTTCAAGCTATTTGGAAACATCAGTAACAATATCTACCAAAACACCCTTAGATGTTCGTGAAGCGCCATCCGTTGTATCAGTAATTACATCAGATGAGATTAAGAAAATAGGCGCCCGTGATTTAATGGATGTATTAAATTTAATGCCCGGATTAAAC
>JBASZP010000235.1:0-2969 GCA_049660965.1 Daejeonella sp.
TTCTTCCCCTCTTAGAATTACACCCTTACCTAATTCATTGAATATTTGCGCAATACTTGATTGAGTCGATTTTTTGTCTCGGCTCTTAAAAAAACTAATTCCTGCATAGCAGGTAGTTTCGGAAGAATCCTTTCTTATCAAAGCCCATGGTGTGCCCGATGCTTTATAATAGAGAGCTGTAAAGAAATTCCAAGCAACTGTTGCTGCGTCTTGCATTTCTGCCGTAGGCTTTGCAATTCTATCCCGAATGATTTGAATCGGTACATTGTATTGCATTGCTTTAGCTTTTAAGTTCCTTCTGAAATTCTGTTCTTTCTTTGAAACCTCTTCTTCGTCAAAGTCCTTTTCAGGTACTTCATCATCATCGTCACCAGTATTTTTTGGTTTTGTCTCCATGATATGTTTCATGAAGTTTTCAGACAAAGCGCAAAGAATTACATCAGGTTTCTTATTTTTTGATAGAAATTTTATTTCATTGAGATACAAACTTGTTATTTCCGTTATAATATCCTCAAGGGACGTTTGCTCTTTAATTACATTCTCAAAATCTGAATTGTTTATTTTTCGAAGGTAGGTTTCGTCATAGGCAATCTCACATTTGAAGCCTACTGTTTTATTGAAACCACAGAAATTCATGAATAAATTGGGATGCGGTGTTTTGCTTTGCTTTCCATCAATATGTGTTTTGCAACTTTCCAACCACTCAAGGATTTTATCAACGCTATCTGCTTTTCCAATAACTCCAATTGTTATTTTCTCTGGTCGTACCTGTGATACATCAAATGGATTATAATTATAGATACCGCTTTTGGGACAGATGTGATGGTCAGTCCCAAATTGTAAGGAGGGTTCTTCTATATATCTTAATTTCATTCCTCGAATAATCTTGAATCAGCTAACTCCGTATCGGCCTTAATATCGGTTGGAGGTGCATCGATATTTTTCTCAACTATCTTTACAGGATTCCATTTTTGTTCTTGCAGACTTGGTGACAAACTCATTGGCTTCGGCTTTTGTATCTGCATGTATGGAAATTCAGTTGTGAATAAATCTGAATAGGATAAGTAGTATGCAAAAAACCTAAAGTAATTATAGACTGAGTTGTTATTTTCCATTCGCTTTAATCCTGACATATATGCAGATTCAAAACGACTTTCTTTGTAACCTCCAGGATTAGTGAAACTCCATGTCGGATTTATAGTCATGTACCAGTCCTTTTCAAAATTTAGGAACGAACAGCGAAATGCCAGATGACGATAGCAAATTAAATGACCTTCTTTTTTATTATGCATTGCAAAAATGACAGTCTTGGTTGATTCATTCTTACCCTTCCATCGAACTTGCTTTACGCCTGGAGGCTTTTTACTAGAAAAGCGAAATAACCCACGTGGGTTATACCACTGCAACCCTCTTTTATAACACAATTCCATGAAAGTATTACGGAGTAAATTTTTGAATACTCTCATGGCTGCTTCACTTTGCTCATAAAATTCTTCACATTCCAATGGAGTGACTGTTCCAACATCAATCAATTTTCGTAAAGGTTCACTTCTCTTTGTTAAATCACGGAACGTGTATAAACATTTTTCGTAAAGAACCCAATCAGAACACATTGCATATATCTCCCTTAAAGCACTTTTTACCAATTTTCCTGGCTTTAATGATTTCACTTTTTTCTTTCCTATTGAAGTTAGGTATTCATTCACCTTTGCAATTATGGGTTCATCATCAATTTTTAAGTCAGCTTTGTAAAATATACTAGAGAAAGTTATTTTGACAAGATTCGGGGAAATATCTTCTGGCTCACTCTCTAAATACCCACTTTCAAATTTCTTTTTTCTTTGCTCAATTTGAATCTCGGAAAATTCATGCTCATACAATTTTGCAATAGCTTGTAATTTTGAAGCAGCACTAATCTCATTTATTTTTTGCAGAATCGAATCTTTGTCAATTACATGATTTGCTGATACGAACGAAAAACCCTTCGGTATCACGTCCAACAATTTTTTGTCATTGTATTGCTCTTTCTTTTGCGTGAGAATGTAGATATAAAGAACATCGAATTGTTCATGTAAACTATGGCGTTCAAATGTTTGAAGTGTTGTTCTTATTTTGTCGAGAGTTGCTGTAGAAGTTATTTGAAATGCAACACGATTTTTAAAGTCTGCCAAATCGATTGCCGGATAATTCTTCTTTTGCGTAGCGTTTAGGTTTTCAAGTTGTAATCCAAAAACCTCGTTTAAAACAGGCACTAAAAAACTCTCTGCGTGAATATTGATGTGGTAATTTCCTATAGCATTAAACCCTTGCACCTCAAGTACGAATCTTGCGGCACATTTGTTAATTCTGTTTATGTACTCAATCCTGTTCAAATTTGTAGGCTTATTATTTAATCATTCAAATTTTGTCCTTGTCATTCCTTCTACAATTTTTACTGTCTGCCCACCTACCTTGATGGCTAACCTTTAATTGTATGGGGTATTCTTCAAATTTAAAGATTTAAAGGATTTATTAATGCACTTGGCGGGCGGGTTTTGGCTCTTGCCATAGCTTTGGTGTCGCGGTGGGTTTGTGCGGCTGTGGCATGTGCCAAATGCGTGGGGCAAGTCGAAGCACAATCTTTTTTAAAAATGCGAAGGGTCGGCTGTATTAATTTTTAGTCTGTCCCACGTTTTAATTTTATCAAAGTCCAAGTTGTCTGCTAAGCCGTTCACTTGTCCCCGTGGGAAATCTTTGTTGAAAATTGTCGTCCGTTTTTTTGAAACACAAATTTGTCCGGGCCCTATTGCTACCAACGTGAGTGCATGTGACGTAGCGGGGTTTGGGAGGACTTGGCAATGAAGCAAAGCGGAATGCCAAGGCCGACCTGCTGCGACTTGTCCCACGTGACCGAACGAAATTAAGAAACAAAAACTAAAACACAACACCGAGCCCCCGCTATGGCACATGCACAGTGTTGTGGGTAGTGT
>JBASZP010000236.1:0-5877 GCA_049660965.1 Daejeonella sp.
AAACCAATTACCCCTGCCGTTTGCGTTTTAAGCTCGAAGGCTTTGGCATCACCATTCAGAACAAAAATGATTTCTATGTCCAGCCCTTCTATTTAAACCCGGGGGAGCTGGTTACCTTTTCGGGCAGCGACCTGGAACCTTATTTCAATCCCAAAAACCTCGTTTTCCAGGGATTGGATCTGAATTCTTTTAGCCGCAGCGGGGGTAAATTGCCGGAAGGGGTTTACCGTATTAGTGTGGAGGTGTTAGATTATTACCAGCGGAGTGTGGTTTCTAATGCGGGGAGTACGGTACTCTCCGTATTCCTGAGCTATCCCCCCATCATCAATAGCCCTCTGCAAAATAGCAAAGTACAGGCTCTGGAACCTCAGAACGTGATCTTTCAATGGGTTCCACGGCATACGGGGTCCATTAATGCTGCTTATAACGTAGCTTATAACTTCCGGCTGGTGGAGCTTATTCCCGCTGACCGTGACCCGAATGATGCCATCCGGAGTACGCGTCCTTTGTTTGAAACGGTTACTGATCAGACTATTTTGCTGTATGGCCCGGCTGAACCGGCGTTAACCGCGGGTAACAGTTATGCGGTACAGGTACAGGCGGTGGAAGCGGATGGCAAAGATGTGTTTGCTAATAACGGAAATAGTGAGGTGGTAAGGTTTACGTATGGGGATAAGTGTGATTTGCCTTTGAATGTTCTGGCTCAGTTGAATGACCCAAACAGCCTGAAATTTACCTGGGATGCCCTGCCTTTGCAGCAAGCTTTTATCATCAGATACCGCGAAGCCGACAAGCAAACTGCAGAATGGTTTGAGCAGGAAACCTATACTCCCCAATACATCGCCCAGGGACTACGTCCCGGTAAAACCTACGAATACCAGGTGAAGGCGCAATGTATGAACGGTTACGGGGACTATACCCAAATACAACAATTCCAGATGCCGGATGAAAAACTCTCGCAGGGGGATTTTGTCTGCGGCAAACAGTCTGAAAGCGCCAAACCGGACAAGAAGCAATTGCTGGATGTACTGCTGTCGGGTAATGTATTTACAGCGGGGGATTTTGGTGTGACGGTGACGAGTGTAACGGCATCCCAGAATGGAAGGTTTAGCGGGACGGGTACGATTACGGTACCGGTATTGGCTAACCTTCAATTTAATGTACTTTTTAACAAGATTAGCATTAACAGCAAGTACCAGCTGGTGGATGGGGTAGTGAAGGTGGGGGTGCAGGGTTTGGAAACGGTTCAGCAGGGGAATGGATTGAAGGAACTGAGCGCTGCCTTGTCCGGCTTAAGCAGTGCTTTTGATGATCTGCTGAAAGAACTGAGAAAGGATAAACCAGACCCGAAGGTGCTGGCACAAAAGTCAGAAACGATTAGCAGTCAGATGGGCAGCTTACCAAAAACAGGTAATGAAAGCCTGCAAAAGGGTGTAGATAACTTAAGCACACAAACAGGAAATTATGCAACCCCTACTGTCTGGGCCGGTTTGGACGATCCGTCAATTAAGGAAGCCATGATTGCGGATGTAATTAAGACTAAAGAAAACGCCAAAGAACTGAGTAAGCAGGCTGCGGAGGTGGAAAAGGAAACCCCATCTCCTATAATAATTTATGTAAATGGCTATTGGAATAAATCTATACCCTTAGCTGGACCAGACTATTTTAAAGATTATTGGGATGATGATTTTATAGAAAAGTCAAAAACATTTAATAACGTATCAAAAAATTACTTCATTAATGGAGCAAACACCATGCTTTCATCCGGAAGTTCTCGTTATAAAGAAGGTAAACAATTTGCAGAAAGTCATTTTGATAATAAACAATCTGATTTTTATAAAAAAGTGATCCAGGTCATTCAAGATAAAGACGGTAAATTTGTAAAGCCGTTATATTTTGTAAGTCATAGTATGGGAGCAGCTTTTAGTGAGGGGATAATTAGTGTTTTACACCAAAAAGGAATATCCATAGCCAAGGTATTCCATTTTTCTCCTGCCGATGTATCGGGCTTTACTGCTACTTTACCAGACGTTACCGTAGAAATTGATATTTACCCAGACCCGGTTCTAGCATATAAGAATTTTGATGATGCTTTTTTCATCAAGAATATTAAATACTTCGGTATAGTGAATAATCCTAAGGGGATTACAGATATTTATGGGCATGAATATACCAAGAAAGAAGCTAAAGTGTGGGATTGGGCTGAAGATATACTAAACACAAAAATGACAATGGAACATAATCCATTATGGAAGAGTGATCACTTTAACCCGGTTTCACCTCATAAAACAATTTTTAACCACTTAATGATTAATGGTAAAAGATATAAGTATGATGTGGAACACCAGTATTACATATACTATTAATAAAAATTAATAAGATGAAAAATATATATAAAGTAATTATAGCAATATTACTTCTGTTTACTATAATGATACTTGTGTTTCTCGGAATAGGATTTCTACAGTTGTCAGGTCGTTTTTTTGTTTTAAAGAAACGGCCTTTAAGTCTTAAAGAAAAAATATTCATAGATTCTTTAAAAAAGGATTGTAACTGTAGTAAAATTTTTAGGTATCCTAAGGATGAACGCGATTTTTTCAAACCTAACAGTGAATATATTATCAATATAAGTTTAAATGATTTTGAGTTAAAAATGGGTGAGAAAAAAGATAGTTTAGGGCGTATAGCCCTATCAATTGCTCAAAAGTCATATAAAGAAATAAATAACAAGGATACGTCTATATTTACAAAATACGGTATAATATTTTGGGGTAAAGAAACATTAGAATTTCACTATAAAGTGAAAGATTTAGAATAATCTAATATATAAAATACTAAAGTTTTATTCGTTTCTTAAAAACGGAGAGTTCTTTGAGCCAATTACTGGTAATTTAAGATTTGTATGCTATAGGCGAAGCCGTATTTTATGGCGCCACACTGGGTGTTTCATTGGAGGCAACTGCCGCAAAGAAGGCCGCTAAATGTACAGGCGGGGTTATGTTGGATGTTTCTTTTCAACTGGGAATCAATTCCCTGGTTAAGATCTACCTGGGTCAGCCGCACGAGTTTTCTGACCTGGTTAAGGATGTATCTATACCAAGTGCAGCCAGCAGTTGTGCAACCGCTGCTTTTGTAGAAACATGCAGCGGTAAATGTGCGGGACTAGCGGGTTTTGCTGCCGGTGCGGGGGATGATATCCTGAAACAGATCAGCAGCGGGAAAAAGTTGTCTGAGGTAAAAATAGAACAAAGCCTGCTTTATGGGTTAAGGCAGGGTATCATCGCTATTTTAGCGCACAAAGGGGTAGGGTTTGCTGTTAGCAGATGGAATAGATACACCGAAAAGCAATTAAAAGATGCTTTAGCAGATGCAGGGGAAAACCCGGGGAAGTATTTGGGGGATAATGGTGCGGGTGCAGGAGATGAGTTAGCGAATTTATTTAAAACTAACCCTGTTGGACTTTTCGAAACCTTAGTAAAAAGCGAAATTAAATTAACAAATAATATTAGCAAGAGTGCAAAATCGGCGAATCTAGAATCAGAATTAGAACATTTAGGAAGTTTACTAAATGACTTGGAGAATTTCAGGCCACCTTATAAAAAAGGAAGTTTTGTGGAGGAATTTGAGCTAACAGAGGATGTTTTTTTTGTACGATGTTTTGTGAATGATGGCACTCGTACTGGTAAATGGGTAATGAGTATCGAAGATTTTAAAGCACTTAACAATAATGCGGACAACATTAAGGATTTATATTCTATACCAATTAAACCAACTAAATATGCGATAGTTAAAGTGCCTGCTGGTACAAAAATAAGAAAAGGCATTGTATCAAAGGTATGGGATAACACTTATAAATGGGGTAATGGTGGCGGAAAGCAATTTGAAATTTTAAATTTCAATAAACAAAGTATGGATGAATTATTTAAGAAAATAGGGGACTTTTGATTATGGCTTATCTAGTAGATTATAATAAAATAAATACTATTTCGGGATACCAAATAATTGCTATGGCAAGAATAAGACAATATCTCGAATTTAAAAGAAAATTAATTTTGAATGTTGCGCCTAGCACAATAGACCCAGAGTATAATAAATTGAAAGGAGGTAATGTTTTTTGTTATAACGAGTATGGGGAAAAATTATGGCAAAGTTATAGTAAAAATATAGCTGAAATTTTCATAGACAATGGTCAATTGTATTTTTTTGATAGTTCCAGTATTGGTTACATCTGTTTGGTAGATTTAAATACAGGCGAGATAAAGAAATTAATTCCTACTAAATGACTCTGAATGGTTTTAGATATCGGTAATTTAAATTAATTTTCTATGTCATATTTAGATGATTACAATAAAATATATTCAGACAGTGGGGGAGATAAATTATCTTATCAATGATTTAAAAGGAAAAATTATACAAATTAATATTAATACTTGGAAGATACAATGGTAGAAGAATTATTAGATAATCAGTTCTTTCTTGAACCAGAAAAAGCACTTGAATTAATCAAAAACTTCTTTAAGAAAGAATTACCCTCATTTGAATTAATTAAAATATATAATAATGGTGGGTTTTATGGTTTTGGTGCTGAATATAAATTAAATAATATAGAAGTTATGCTTGGAGGTGAAAGAGGAGGGCTTGATTACAAAATTCTAATTAACAGTAAACAATATTCTTTAGTAAATTTTGATGAAAGAATGAGTAACATATATTCAGGGAGTAAAAGAAACTATCTCTTTGTTTTTAGAGTTTTAAAACGCTTTTTATCCGAAATTCCATCTTAACATTCTATTAGTCTCTCTGGGTTAAGTATTCCTTTAGGGGTCACTTAAACTTAAAAAAGGAAAAAGAAGAATCTGTCTGGCAAGAGACAAAACATCCAAATGATAAGAATGGATAATAGAGCAATATGAAAGATCTAAACATAGTTTCCGAAATGTTAAGAAGCCGGGCAGAATCCTGGTTTCTGTGAAAAGCTTTAAGTCTGTACTTTGGAAGACTTAAAACCAAAGGGCAAAGAATTAATAAAAACAATGCTACTCAATGGATAAACTATTATCTCTATATAACTTTTAAAAAAATGATGAAAATATGTGTGTTCCTATTCTGTTTATCATTTATATCATGCCGTAAGAAAGATGATATTAAGATATTAAAAATTGCAGTTGCTTCCGGTTGGTGTCGTAGTGGCGAATGCCCTTATTCTGCTATCGAAATAGATAGTTCTTTACATTATCAATATTATGGCGGATTGTATGCAAATCCTAAAGGATATTATTATGGGAAATTTGACAAAAAAGATTGGGCAGCTTTAAATAAAGATTTTGGAAAGATTGATTTTAAAGATTTAAAGGAAACTTATCCTTATGCTTATGATGAGTTAGAAACAGAAATGATTATTTATTCTTCAAAAGGAAAGAAACATATTAAAACACAATTTGCAAGTTTACCAATAGAATTAAAAAGAATATATAAACAGCTATTAAAAAGCTATAAACTTGTAAAACTTACAAAATCACCTAAGCAACTTCATTTTGAAACGACTTGTCAAATTCCTCCTAAAATAATCGGGGAACCAAAGTTTCCACCACCAGTAATAGATAAATAATATTATTATGAGAATAATCAAATTAATTAGTAAAATTATTCAGCTTATACTAATATTGTATTCTTTGTTATTTTACTATGATATACTTAATTTATTTAGTATCATTTTACTGTTAAAAATAAACACGCTTATTTTAACTATCCTCACAGTTTTCACTTTAATAAAATCGAACAAACACAACTATTTTGACTATTTTTTTATATTGTTAGGTGTTATGCGAATAATAGCTTTCAGTACAAGTTTTTAGTTGACACTCAATTTATGTAAAA
>JBASZP010000237.1:0-3271 GCA_049660965.1 Daejeonella sp.
ATATAAGGATGGAAGAGTTCCATTGCATACTTTCCGTGCTGATATTGATTATGCTTTAGCCGAGGCTTTAACAACCTATGGTAAAATAGGGATCAAAGTATGGATTATGAAGGGTGAGGTTTACGGAAAACGTGATCTTTCTCCTAACATTGGTCAAACAACAGGTGTAAAAGGAAGAGCAGAAGGTGGTCAGGCTTCATTTGGAGGTAATGACAGACGTGGCGGGGATAATCGTGGCGGAAATGACAGACGCGGTGGTGGAAATGACAGACGTGGTGGTGGTGATAACCGCGGCGGCAGTGGATATGGAGCTAATCGTGGAGGTGGAAACACTGGCGGTGGTTTCAAGGGTAAGAAATAATAAGAGATTTAGACATCGTTTAACGATAAAAGAATAATAAAAATGTTACAGCCAAAAAGAACGAAGTTCAGAAAGATGCAGAAGGGCAAAATGAAAGGTCTGGCCGGTAGAGGTGCAGAACTTGCATTTGGTTCTTTCGGAATCAAATCATTAGAGCCAGCCTGGATCACCAGCCGTCAGATAGAAGCCGCCCGTATTGCGGTTACCCGTTTTATGAAGCGTGAAGGCCAGGTTTGGATCCGTATTTTTCCTGATAAGCCAGTTACCAAAAAACCCGCTGAAGTACGTATGGGTAAAGGTAAAGGTGCACCTGAATATTGGGTAGCAGTTGTCAGGCCGGGAAGAATGATTTTCGAAGCTGAAGGAGTTCCTTTAGAAATTGCTAAAGAAGCCATGCGTTTAGCCGCTCAAAAATTACCGGTTCAAACTAAGTTCGTAATGCGTAGAGATTACGTAGAAGCATAAATTTATAGGTTGAGTTTGTAAGTTAATTACAACTTCAACATAAAACAAAAAATAATGAAGAACTCAGAAATTTTAGAGCTAACAACTGAAGAAGTTATTGCCAGAATTAATGAAGAGAAAGCTAATCTCACTAAAATGAAATTTGCTCATACAGTTTCTGCGATTGAAAATCCAACAAAGATTACAAAAGTTAGAAAAGATGTAGCACGTTTAAACACAGAATTGACTAAGCGCAAGGCGGAAGCAAAAGCATCTGCTACGACAGAGTCCACTTCTGAATAAAGTAGAATCCAAAATGGAAAGACAATTAAGAAAAACAAGAACCGGGTTGGTAGTAAGTAACAAAATGGAAAAATCTATTGTTGTTGCGGTTGAACGGAAAGTGAAACACCCGATCTATGGTAAGTTCGTAAAGAAAACTACCAAATTTATGGCTCATGACGAGACTAACACCTGTGGTATTGGCGATACGGTGTTAATTATGGAAACTCGTCCGCTGAGTAAGACCAAGAACTGGAGATTAGTGGAAATTTTAGAAAGAGCTAAGTAACATGGTACAACAGGAATCAAGACTGAATGTTGCTGACAACAGTGGAGCTAAAGAAGTTTTAGTGATCCGCGTTTTAGGTGGTACCGGTAAGCGTTATGCATCCATAGGTGACAAAGTTGTTGTTACTGTAAAAAGTGCGCTTCCATCAGGTAATATCAAAAAAGGAACTGTTTCAAAAGCAGTTGTTGTGAGAACAAAGAAAGAAATTAGACGTAAAGACGGATCTTATATCCGTTTTGACGACAACGCAGCGGTTTTATTAAACGCACAGGATGAACCACGTGGAACACGTATTTTCGGTCCGGTAGCCAGAGAGTTACGTGAAAAACAATTTATGAAAATTGTATCATTAGCACCGGAGGTTTTGTAAAACCAATTTATTGGTTCTTGCTTGCCACTGAAAAGCAAATAATGAGAAGCAAAAATGAAAAAGAAAGTAAATACACAAACTAAACTGAAAATCCGTAAAGGTGATCTGGTGCAAGTAATGGCAGGTGACTCTAAAGGAAAGCAAGGAAAGGTTTTAGAAGTACTGTTGGATAATAGCAGGGTGATTGTAGAAGGTGCCAATATGGTTTCTAAACATACAAAACCAAGCGCTGCAACTCCGAATGGTGGAATAGTTAAAAAGGAAGCATCCCTTCATGTTTCTAATTTGATGGTAGTTGATGCGAAATCTGGTAAACCAACCCGTGTTGGAAAACAAAAAAATGCAGACGGAAAATCAGTTAGAATAGCTAAAAAATCGGGGGAGGAAATTAAATAATGGCTTACGTACCAAGGTTAAAATCGAAATATAAAGAGGAAATAGTAAACGCTTTGAAGGATAAATTCCAGTATAAAAGCGTCATGCAGGTTCCCCGTTTACAGAAAATTGCCATCAACCAGGGTGTGGGTGCTGCAGTTACAGATAAAAAATTAATTGATAATGCGATTAACGAAATGACCACTATTACTGGTCAGAAAGCGATACCGACCAAATCAAAGAAAGATATCTCAAACTTTAAATTGCGTAAAGGAATGCCAATTGGCGCTCGTGTAACATTACGTGAAAATACGATGTATGAGTTTTTAGATCGTTTAATTGCAGTAGCTTTACCACGTATTCGTGATTTTAAAGGTATTAATGATAAAGGATTTGATGGCCGCGGTAATTATACATTAGGTGTTACTGAACAGATCATTTTTCCTGAAATTAATATTGATCAGATTAATAAGATCATGGGTATGGACATTACATTTGTAACTACTGCTAAAACTGATTTTGAAGCATTAGAATTACTTAAGCAATTTGGTTTACCATTTAAGAATCAAAACACAACTCAACAATAAATAATGGCTAAAGAAGGTGTAAAAGCACGCGAAGTTAAACGTGCTAAATTAGTTGCCAGATATGCAAACAAAAGAGCAGCCTTAAAAGCTGCGGGAGATTTTGAAGGTTTAGATAAACTGCCTAAAAATTCTTCTCCGGTTCGTTTACACAACCGTTGTAAATTAACTGGTCGCCCACGCGGGTATATGCGTCAATTCGGTATTTCACGTGTTATTTTCCGTGATATGGCTTTGGCAGGTAAAATCCCCGGTGTTAAAAAAGCAAGCTGGTAATATAGTATAAAAGTATTAAGCTTTTACTCTTGATACAATATACTAGTTACTTGATACTAAAAATATTAACCGATGGAAGGTCGTTCTGAATAGTTTAGAAAGGAAACCACCATCACAATAAATAAATAATGAATACAGATCCAATAGCAGATTATCTTACAAGAGTAAGGAATGCCATTAAGGCAAACCATCGCGTTGTAGAAATCCCTGCATCGAACCTTAAAAAGGAGATGACAAAAGTACTTTTTGACAAAGGTTACATTACAAATTATAAGTTTGAGGATACTACA
>JBASZP010000238.1:0-10232 GCA_049660965.1 Daejeonella sp.
GGATTGGGTCGCCAACGCGTAAAGTACCCGCCTGTATTAAAACCGTAGTCACTATACCACGTCCTTTATCCAGGGCGGCCTCTATCACGGTACCTACGGCACGTTTATTTGGATTGGCTGTTAATTCCAGCAGGTCGGCTTCAAGCAATACTTTCTCTAATAAAAGGTCAATACCTGCGCCTGTTTTACCGGATATTTCCTGACTTTGGTATTTACCGCCCCAGTCTTCCACCAAAATATTCATGGTTGATAGTTGTTCGCGGATCTTATCGGCATTTGCTCCGGGTTTATCTGTTTTACTAAAAGCGAATACAATTGGAACGCCTGCTGCCTGGGCATGGTTAATGGCTTCGCGGGTTTGAGGCATTACGCTGTCATCCGCGGCAATTACAATAATGGCAATATCGGTTACTTTTGCACCACGTGCACGCATGGCGGTAAATGCTTCGTGACCGGGTGTATCTAAGAAAGTTATTTTACGTTCATTTTCAAGGGTTACTTCATAAGCGCCAATGTGCTGGGTAATGCCTCCGGCTTCGCCTGCAATTACGTTGGTTTTACGTACAAAGTCAAGCAATGATGTTTTACCATGATCTACGTGGCCCATTACCGTAACAATCGGCGCTCTTGAGATCAGATCTTCAGGGGCGTCTGCTTCATCCAGCGAATAGGTTTCTTCATCTTCCGGCTTTACAAATTCTACTTCGTAACCAAATTCATCGGCTACAATGGTTAAAGTTTCGGCATCTAAACGCTGGTTAATGGATACGAACATTCCCAGACTCATACAAGTTGAAATAATTTGTGTTACCGGCACATCTAACATACTCGCTAATTCATTAGCGGTAACAAACTCGGTTACTTTTAATATTTTAGATTGTAGTTCACGCTCCATTGCGGCGTCTTCTGATGTTTGTGCAACATCATCGCGTTTCTGGCGGCGTAATTTTGCACGCTGTGCGAATTTACCGGATTTACCTGCACCGCTTAAACGGGCAAGTGTAGCTTTGATCTGGTCCTGAATTTCTTTATCTGTGGGCTCTGCCTTTGGGGCTTCGGGAGTACGTGCTTTATTCCTGAAATCAGGGCGTGCACCTCCTCCTTGTGTACCTCTGTTTACACCTGTATTGCCTTTGTAAGGAGTACGGGGGGCTTGCGGATTATTAACACCGCCTGTTGTATTAGTTGTTGTTGGCCTGATGTTGGTTCCCAGACCTGGTCTTTGTCCGGGTGAATTATCTTTACGTTTGCGTTTGCGTTTATGGTCATTACCCGCAACGTTTGATGAAGAGGCTACCGGCTGGCCACGACGGGGCGCCGCAATTGGCAATTCCATTCTGCCAATTACATTAGGCCCTGTTAAACGTTCTGCTTTAGCACGGATTACTTCATTATCTGTATCTTCCGGTTTAAGTGCTTCGGGCTTTTCTTCAGCTATGGCAGGTTCAACAGCCTCAACTGGTTTTTCAATTGTTTTTTCTGCTGATGTTTCTGAAGTAACGGGATTAATTTCTTTTTGAGGAGTTTCTTCTTTTACAGGCTGGGCAGGTGCGGTTGCTGTCTTAATTTCTTCTGCTTTTGCCGGCTTTGGTTTTGAAACTTCTGCTTTTTGTACGGGTTTGTTTTGTTCGGCAGTTTTTTTATCAGGGCGGGTTTTTGAATTAAGGTTATCTAAATTAATTTTACCTATAATTTTAACTCCGGGTAATGCTTCTTCGGTTTTTGGCTCTTCAGCTTTAACCTCAACTTCTGTTGTTTTTGCTTTTTCTACGGGCGGGGCAGTAAAGGTGTTTACATTTTTAATCAGAATTTCTTCCTGCTCAAAACCTTTGGATGGTTTTGTTTCTGCTTTTTCCTGTACAATAACAGGATCATCGCGACGGATTTTGCCTATAATAATTTGTTTGGCTTCTTCCTTTACGTTTTTATCGCCCTGAAACTCTTTCAAAAGAACATCATACATCTCATCGGTAAGTTTAGTTCCCGGCCTTGCTTCTACTTTAAGGCCTTTTTTTCCTAAAAACTCAACCGCTGTGGATAGTCCAATATTCAGCTCTTTTGCAACTTTAAGTAAATTTATATTTTTACCTTCTGACATTTATTAATTTAACCCCGCTATTATTTTTTACAAAAATACGTTTTTTTATATCATTTTATACGTTTTAAGTACTACGTTTTGCTGTACACCAATTAAATTGGGTATAAAGGCATTACTTAATAATCTTATTCAAATTCTGATCTTAAAATCTCCAGAACGTCTTTTACCGTGTTTTCTTCCAGATCAGTTCGCTTAACTAACTCGTCTGATGATAAAGCTAATACAGATTTTGCGGTATCCAAACCAATTCTTTTGAACTCATCAATAATCCAGCTTTCAATTTCATCAGAAAATTCTTCAATATCCACATCTTCATCGTCTTCATGCGCTTCGCGGTAAACATCAATTTCATAACCGGTTAATTTACCCGCTAATTTAATGTTATGTCCGCCACGGCCAATAGCTAATGATACCTGGTCTGGTTTTAAATATACTGCAGCCCTTTTTTCTTCTTCATCTAATTTAATAGTTGTGATTTTTGCCGGACTTAGAGCACGTTGAATGTATAAGGAAATATTGTTGGTATAGTTTATTACATCTATGTTTTCATTCTTTAGCTCACGTACTATACCATGAATACGTGACCCTTTCATACCCACACAAGCGCCAACCGGATCAATGCGGTCATCATAAGATTCAACAGCTACTTTGGCACGTTCTCCGGGCTCTCGGACAATTTTCTTAACGGTAATTAAACCATCAAAGATTTCGGGAACTTCCATTTCAAATAAACGTTGTAAAAACTCGGGCGCTGTACGCGAAATAATAATTTTAGGATTACCGTTCAGCATATCCACTTTATCAATTATTGCACGTACTGAATCTCCTTTTTTGAAATAATCTGCCGGTATCTGTTCTGTTTTAGGCAAAAGAAGTTCATTACCTTCATCATCCAGCACCAGTGTTTCTTTTTTCCAAACCTGGTAAACTTCACCGCTTACAATTTCGCCTACACGGTCTTTGTATTTTTTGAATATTTCGTCTTTTTCAAGTTCTAAAACTTTTGATACCAGTGTTTGGCGTGCTGCCAGGATCGCCCTGCGGCCAAAACTTTCTAAGGTAATTTGTTCAATAAAATCATCCCCTACTTCAATATCCGGATCGGTTTGATGTGCTTCTGCTAATTCTATTTCCAAATCATCATCTTCAGAAAAACCATCTTCCATAACTGTACGTGTACGCCAAATCTCTAAATCCCCGTTATCCGGATTTACAATGATGTCACAATTTTCATCTGTGCCAAATCTTTTGCGTAACATGCTACGAAAAACTTCTTCCAGTATACTGATAACCGTTGGGCGATCAATATTTTTAAAGTCTTTAAACTCCTGGAACGAATCAATTAAATTTATACTGCTCATTTTTTACTATGATTATATTTGATTAATGTATGATGATTAAACCTGTGCTCATATTAAACGAGTTTCTGTAAACGGAATAATCATCACTCTCAATTTTTATTTAAAACTTACCAAAATTTTTGTTTCTATTATTTGATCGAAAGGAATAAAACTCTCCAATAACTGAGA
Organism: Daejeonella sp.; assembly: GCA_049660965.1. Lineage (GTDB taxonomy): Bacteria > Bacteroidota > Bacteroidia > Sphingobacteriales > Sphingobacteriaceae > Daejeonella. The sequence continues at coordinate 3,628 of JBASZP010000238.1, forward strand.
TTTCTTACCTTTTTCTTTGCTGTTTTCTTCTATTGTGATCCCTGTATTTTCCGCCTTTATCAATTTCCCCTCCCGGTTAATGCCTCCTGTTAATTTAACACCCAAAAAGCGATTTATATTTTTTTGATATTGACGCATAGATGTTAAAGGCGTATCTAATCCGGGCGATGAAACTTCTAAATTATAGGCTTGTTCTATCAAATTTTCTTCTTCTAAATAAAAACCCACATGTCTGCTTATACCTGCACAATCTTTAATGCCAACACCCTGGTCACCATCAACTAAAATGGTTAATAATCCACTTCCATGCATTTTTATATCTACAATAAACAGATCAGGGCGGTCGGCAATTTTTTCCTCAACTAATTGGATAACCCTTTTTTCTATGTTCATCATCAATTTATTACCTGCGAAATAATTTAGTAAAAAAAAGAGGGGACGCATTGTCCCCTCTTTTCTGATCGGTGCAAATATAAAAAAAATATTAGTTTTCAAATATTTAAAAGTAAAATTTAAAGCCAGTAATTATTCTTTCTTTTTGTAAATAGTTACTTATCAGAATCAATAATATCCTAATCTCTGATTACAACTTTAATACATAACATTGATAATAATAAACTTAACCTTCATCAATTGAAAAAATATAATCAATCTCGATGCTTTTTTGAAAAATTTCTGTGCTACACAAGCTGAACAATACTTCAAGAATAAAAAAGACAGTTTGTTAAATACATGCTTGTTAAAATAGACAGAAGCAATAATTGTATGATTGAAGAATTTTTTTACATTTGCAGACATTAAAATCTTATCAGAATTATTTTACAAATTGGTCACTTAATAAATTTATGAAAAAAAATTTTATCTTAATTTTAATTGCTATAAGTAGCTCGGTAATTGCACAAGAAGGATGGAATGCCATAATATGTGGTGGTTCCTTTACTAGTACAATCGATATGCCATGGGGCTCTGCGAGTGCAACCACTAACTATGAGTATTATGCCCTTGGTGATTGTGATCATCCGGCAGCAGGGTATTGTGTTGCAACAACTACTTGTGATGGAGAGTCATACTATAGCACAATTACTAATCAGCAGGCATACGAAGAAGTTGAATTTGCAAATAGCTGGATATGGTGGTTCTTGCCTCATTAATTTATAAATTTTAAAAATAATCATGAAAAATAACCAATTAATATACCTGCTAGTTTCAGTATCGTTTTTATTGAATGCTTGCCAATCTTATGAAGCTTCTAATGCGAAAGAAGAACGTTTAAAATTAGAAAATAAAGAGATTGTTGATAATATTTTAAATAATAAGTTTCCCGATGGTTCTATTAAAGATGTTATTCCACTAATAGTAACTCAAAATACGCAAAGCCAAAATAAGAATTTTAGCAGTACTGCTTCTTCTGTTCCCAATTCGGTAACAGTAAAACTCAGGAAACTGGGATTTGTGCAATTAGATGACGCAAAAGTATTGGCAATAACCAATTGGAGGGAAAGTAGTAGAAAGCTTGAAAGCGGAGTAAGCAATGGAAAAATAGACGATTCTGGATTTGAGTATCAAGCTACAATAATACTTAGAGATTTAAAATTATTACGAGATACTTCAATAGAGGCAAGAATAAAAATTAAATCTTATTTGGATAAGTTCATAAGTATTAAATCTAAAAATGTAATTCTGGAGTATTATGCTTTAAAAGCCATTGAAAAAGACTTAAGTAAAACTGAAATAAAGGATCGGGCGAAAGCTATTTTAGATTTAATGCAAAACGATACAGACTATAAAAATGCTGTCTGGATGATACAGACCATCCGGCAGAAGCTAAAAGATAATCCTGAATTGTATAGTATAGCTGCAACTCAGATTGGATTTAAACTATTTGTAAATGCCTTAAATTCGAAGATAGACAGACATGTTATTTATAAAAGAAAAATAGAAGAAATATACCGGGCATCAAGATAATTAACAATTGGAACAAAAAAATTGAAATAATATTTTCGTTTTTTATATATAGAATTATTACATATTTTATTAGTATTTGCTAATTAATGTACGGTTCTATATTCTATCCTAGCTTAAAACCACAAAATTTTCTGATAATACTAAGAAATTGTATAAAAACAGTACGATTTGCTTACGATTTTGTTGTACCAATTATTGCATTAGGAGTATTTTATTTAATACTATTTTTTAATCCATATATTTATAATGCTGAACAATACTCTCCCTATCATTATTATTATGCAATCCTACTTTCATTAGGAGTACTTATTGGTAGTGTTAAATGCTTTTTTTCAGCGGATAAATTAATAAAAATCACGATAATTGATGTTTTCTATTCTTTATTTGTTCTATCAGTTGTTATTTCAAGATATATAAATCTAATAGGACTAAATAATGAAGGAGTAATTCACTTCTTATCCCTGAACCTGATCTACATTTTAATCCGAATTGGTATAAGCGGTAAAAATCAAATAATCTTTATCTTCTTCGGAATCCTACCTTCTTATTGTATTGAGAATTATATATTTCTTAAACAGGTTTTTAATTTCGAACCTTTAAACCTATTACCTTTAAACTTAGCTGCAACTGGGACTTTACGTAACTCTGGTATATACTCAGGATATATCATTTTTGTATCGACTCTATTTTTAGGATTTATTAATTTGGTAAACAATAAGCTTTTTAAAAATGCAGTAATTCTCTTAATAATCATTAATTCGGTTTTTGTCTTGGCAATTACAGAATCTAGATCTTCAATAATAGCATTTATGCTTTTTTTAATTATTCTGTTAAGAAATCAATATTCAACTTATTTCTCATATCTCAATCAGAAGATTAAACATAATTTATTCATTAGATCTTTTATAATTATTCTTTTGAGCATCTTATTAATTGTTTTATTTGAAATTAAAATAAATTCTGCTTTTGGCAGACTTCTTATTTGGAAAATATGTATAAAACATTGGGCAGATAATATAATCTTCGGCATAGGATATGGGGAATTTCCTAGTATATATAATCTTTGGCAAGCGGAATACTTTCATTCTAAAAGTTTCAATGATTTTTCTGCTCAACTTGCAGATGTGACAAATAATTGCTTTAACGAACCATTACAGCTAATAATTGAAAATGGTCTACTGGGATTTATTTCATTCGGGATTCTTATCTCTATAGTATTCAAATCTAATCACTCAGCTAAACAGATAGGGCAGTCTCTGAATGCTGCTATAGGATGTATGCTTGTATTTTCTTTATTTTCATATCCGTTCCATAGTATGCCCTGCTTGTTATTATTCATTATTTTAATTTCGATTAGTTCTTTTTACTGCCATAAAAAAACTCCTTTAAAAATCCCTCTCTCATTAAAAAAAGTATTATCTTTTTTAATATTTATCTTTAGTTTTTTTTGCTTAAATTACTTTATTAACAAATCAACTGCAGTTAAAATTTGGGAACGTGCGAATCAAATGGATATACATGATTATAAAACTCTCATGCTTTATAGGAAAGCATACCCTAATCTAAATGAGAATGCGCTATTCTTATATAATTATGGTATTGTGAGTGCATTATTAAACAGTAATAATCCTAATACAGGATTTTTAGAAGAAAGTAAAAGAATATATCCAAAACTTGATACTTATTTATATTTAGGCCAGATATATACAAATAGTAAAAATTACAAAAAAGCAGAAGATAATTTTATTTTTGCTTCATATATGGTGCCCAGTCGTTTTAAACCTAAATATCTTTTAGCTAAATTATATCTAACTACCAAAGATACAGTTGCTGCAAAATTAGTTGCTGCAAAAATTATTAATATGCCAATTAAAATTCCTTCTGATGAAGTTGAAAACATTCGTGATGAAATGAGATTATTATTAATACATTAGTACTCAATTATATTAATAATAGTTACTCAACTAAAATATTATAGAAAAACTAAAGTTTATTGATTATAATTCTATCAATATAGAAATTTAACACACAATCAAATTTAAATTATGAAATTAATTATCGAAGTTTTATTAATGGGTTTGGCCGTTACGCTTGCTGCATACTTAATACCCGGGGTGCATGTTGAAAATTTTTGGAGCGCCATTATTGCAGGGGTTTTAATTGCACTGGCAAACGCAACTATTGGTACCATATTACGCGTTTTAACATTCCCGGTCAATTTTTTGACTTTAGGATTAATGTCATTTGTGATTACTGTTTTAATGGTTTTATTGGTAGATAACCTAATGAGGAGTTTTAATACTTCAGGATTTTTATCAGCCTGTTTATTTGCTATTGTATTATCACTAATTAAAATGGTGTTTGGTGCATTTAGCTCCGGAAAGCGTTAGTAAAAAAATAAAAAGGCGATTTCTTCTAGCTAAAAATAATTAGCTCCAGATTTCAATTGTAGTTTTTGGATGTGGGGTATTACTTATTTTTCCGCAAGCAGATTATCAATTGTTTTTTCAAACTCATTGACAAATTCAATATAATGATTTCCTGTTCCGGGACCACTGAAACCGGTATGAATTTTACGCACATCTCCTTTTTTATCAATAATAATAGTAGTAGGGAATGCTAGAAACTTATTAAGCATGGGTAAACTTTTAGCAACTTCTTGTTTATCATTTGTATAACCTGTAACCAGCATATCATAACCTACATCGAATCTGTTCCTTAACCTTTGGATGTTTTGACGGGATTTTTCAAAATCTGTTGTACGTTCATAAGCCAGGCCTATAACCTCAACACCACGATCTTTATATTTTTTATAAAAAGGGGATAAATAAGCCGTTTCATCCATACAATTTGGGCACCATGAACCTAATAATTGAACAACAACAACTTTGTTTTTAAATTTATCATCAGAGAGAGAAATCTTTTCACCTACCAGATTTGGGAAATTGAAATCTATCTTTTTAAAACCTGGTTTTAAGGCGGTTAATGAATAGGCATCTGGTAATATCGCTTTATTATCCTTTTTTGCAGTCCAGCTTTCTACAGATGAATATCCGGAATAAAATTTTCCATTAGAAATAGTTTTATCATTTTCAAGTTTACCGGTAAATAAAAATGCATGTCCGCCCTCAAAACACGACAGATATAATTTATCATCGGAAACCGTTCCTTCCAAAAAACGATAATCACCTGTTGAAGTTAAAAATGTACCCTTAAGTTTTTTCCCATTTTGAACAAATTCACCAATGGCATGTGTGGTATCTTTACCATCTTTAGAGATAAATGTGCTGGACCAGCGACCTGTTAAATTATATTTAGCGGTTACATTAGTTTTAAAAAACCGCCAGGAAACTCCCGGCTCAGCAGTAAATTCCATTACCGCATCTTTATTAGCTAAATGCTTAACCCATTTCCCAGATAATGCCCCATTCTTAATAACCGCTTTTATTTCCGAATCAAATAAGGGCATTTGAAAAATAACAGAGTCGTTTTTTATAGAAATTTCATCTACTTTAAAGCGTTCTTTTCCATTAATAATATCTGCCATTGTCTTTCCTGCGGAGTCAATAAGCTCAAAATTGAAAGGTATTTCTACCCCGGATTTTGTTTTAAGTATTGCCCGCCAAATGCCGTTTTTTAATTCAGCTTTTGGAGAATTGTTACATCCTGTAAAAGCCGAAATCAACAGGAATATAAATGCAAAACTTAAGAGAACTCTCTTCATTAGTATGGGTGTTAAACTATTTTAAAACTTCACGTGAAATAACAATCCGTTGTATTTCTGAAGTCCCTTCATAAATTTGTGTAATTTTAGCGTCACGCATTAATCTTTCTACATGATATTCTTTAACAAAACCATATCCTCCATGAATTTGAACAGCCTCAACCGTTGTTTTCATAGCAACCTGAGACGCATATAATTTAGCCATTGAACTAGCTTGTGCATAAGGTAAATCCTTATCTTTTAGCCATGCAGCTTTTAAGCACAGCAATCTTGCCGCTTCAATTTCTGTAGCCATATCAGCCAGTTTAAATTGAATTGCCTGATGATCTGCAATTTGCTTTCCGAACGCTTTACGTTCTTTGGAATATTGCAGTGCTAATTCATAAGCGCCGGATGCAATGCCTAAAGCTTGTGCGGCAATGCCTATCCGGCCTCCTTCCAGAGTTTTCATCGCGAATGAAAATCCCATACCATCATCCCCAATCCGGTTTTCTTTTGGAACTTTTACATCAGTAAACATTAAAGAATGAGTATCAGAACCACGAATTCCTAACTTATTTTCTTTGGGACCAATTGTAAAGCCGGGCATATCTTTCTCTACAATAAGTGCATTAATTCCTTTATGGCGTTTTGAGGAATCTGTTTGTGCAATAACTAAATAAGTTGATGCCGAATTGCCATTAGTTATCCAGTTTTTAGTGCCATTTAATAAATAATGATCGCCCATATCAATGGCGGTAGTACGTTGTGATGTTGCATCAGAGCCTGCTTCTGGTTCTGATAAGCAGAATGCACCAATTTTTTCTCCGGATGCCAAGGGCTTTAGATATTTTTCTTTTTGGAGTTCAGTTCCATATTTTTCTAATCCATAACAAACCAATGAATTATTTACAGATACAATAACAGATGTGGAAGC
>JBASZP010000239.1:0-6008 GCA_049660965.1 Daejeonella sp.
GCATAAATTCGTGAGTCAAAACTTTCAGTATCAAAAATTGCGAAACGTATATTACCTGATAATTTAGATTGAAGCGGATCATAAATAACATCCTGGTAAGCTAAAAAACCATATTCAAAAGGACGAGTTTCTTTTTGGAATTGAGCCATTTCCAAACGATTTCTCAAGGTTATACTTTTATTAATTTTATAGCTCATTTCCAGGCGGTAATTTTGTTTTTCAGTTTTTTCCAAAGTATTTATCGTGTTTATAATATTATCATTTTCTTGCCTGTTTAGCAGTTTATGGCGTAAACTAACTTTTGTCTTTTTGTTTGGTGTATAACTTAGCTGGCTAAATAATTCATACCCGTTTGATGGGGCGTCTACCCCAAATTTCAACCAGGGGAATTCAAAAAAATCTGCATAAGTGGCTAACTCCCACTTACTACTTGGTTTAATTAATAAGCCGCTGTAAAAACCTTTTTCGTTAACTGCATTGCTTGATGTAGCAATAGCCTGATTATAAAATGAGTGATAGTTTTTTTGGTAATTTCTGTAAAGTAAAACCAATGATACCTGTGATGTTATACTGCTCATTAACCCGTTAATAAAAGCAAAACCACTGTTTAAACTATGTCCAGTTTCGCCAAATAAATAGGTGTTTTTATAAGTATAATTGTAATTAAAGCCCAGGTTCGTTAATGATCGTTCGGCAAATTCAAATTGATTATAGGGTTGATCACCAGTTTTAAATTTATTGTCGAATTTGGTTTGGTATGCTGTGATGCCCAGTGATAAACTCTTTTTATGATATTGTAAATTTGAACCATACATAAACTGTGTTGTAGAATTCCTGTTTTCAATTTCAGAAGGTGTACGGTGTAAACCACTTATTTGTAATGATGATATTTCTTCTTTATTTGTGATTATACCTGTTTCAGATAAACTAGCGTCTACTTTTTTATAGGATATAAATGTTGTTAACGCAATATTTTTAAGCTGAATGGTTGCAGCTGTACCTCTGAAAAATAAGGCTTCATTAACGGATGTATAAGGTTTTAAACCAATTTCTTGCTTTGCCATAGTAGTAATATTTGCTCCTTTGCCAAAACTCAATCCACTCCATAATGATAAACCTTGCCCAAATTGTAAAGTATAATCTCCAATAACCAATTTACTTATTTTCCTAATAGTATTAAAAGAAACATTCCCTGAATAAAAATCAAATCCTAATGAATTTGTTCCTTTAAAAAATTGCTCACCTGCATCTTTTTCCATATTTAATGTAGCCAAAATCCGATCGCCATAATTGTAACGATATCGGGTAAGCAAACGCTGTGGCGAGCCTGAATATTTAGATTTATCAACAGAATCAGCAATTTTAAACCCTTGTTGTGCTTCTAAAATCTGGCCATATCTAATTATTAGATCGTTATTCGCTTTATTTAATAAATTTTTAAAGGAAATATCTTTAAAAGGATCAGATATATCTAAAGAAATAAAATTGAGCAGTTTCTTAATAGTTTCCAGATCAAAATTATCAATAGTCTGGAGTTCCAACAAATTGATGATAGGACCACTTTCTTCACGGTATAAAAGAAATGAATTAATTTGTATGGGTGAAAGAAAAACTAATTCTTGTAATTGCCGAGGATTGATTTTGCCAATGTTTACAGGATGTTTACGATAAAAACTCAAACGCTCTGCAAGTTCAGAATAATCAAAATCTTCATTTACATTTTCGGAGATAGACTCAATAATTTCATCAACAACCGGATCATTTTCTGTTTGAGACCTTACCGAATGTGTTAATAAAACCAGAAAAATAAACAAATTACTAAATACGTAGTATTTAAAATTCATAGCTAATTGCAATCTGTGGAGAATACCCTAAAACAGGATGTGATGATGTGGCCATATCTAACTTAAACTGAGAATAATTTAAACCAAAACCTGCGTATTGTTTAAAAGGATTGGCAGAAAAACCTCCCCGTAAACACAACCATTGTATTAAGTTATACTCTGCCCCTATTTTATAATCTGTATTTGAATTTAATGTTTTCTCAAAGGCTGTTGCTATTAAAACTTTATCCGAAAAAAGATAGGATGCTCCAAATTGTAAATTAACAGGAATCGTACTTCCTACCGCAGCCTGATCAAACTGGTTATTAATTGGATTAGAAATGTGAGTTCCAAATACTAAATTTTTAGAAAATTGGTATTGTATACCTGCTTCTAAAGAATAAGTTTGAGCAGATCCGTAATTAGTTATTTTAATTTGATGGTAATTGAAATTTAAGGCTGTATATAAGGTGTTTCCAAATTTTCTGGCATAAGTAAAACCAGCTTTTTGTTCTTTATAAGCACTAAAGCCATACTGCTGAAAACTAATGCCAAATACATTATGTTTATAGGGTAAGGCAAATATTGCAGTTTGGGTACTTAATTCACTTTCAATAAACCGTTTTTCATAAGCAAGTGCTAAGGCAGGCCTTATTAAACTCGCTAAACCAGCCTGATTTTGCGTTAATGACCATACATCCTGTAAAGAAACTCCGCTTTCTGCCATAGAAACAAAACGGGCACCTGAATTAATCTGGGCCCTTAAGGACATAGTATAAAAGATAAACAATATAATACTGTATTTCATTATCGCTAAAGTTACAATACTTACAATAATAATTTTTAAATATTTTTATTTTTTTTGTAATAAAACCATAAATTTTTCGTCTATTTATCTGAAATAAAAATATAAGAATGAAAAAAAATATTTTAAGCCTGGCTTTGATGTTAACAGCAGTTTGCATATATGCCCAAACTGCAAGCAAAAAAATTACTGAAGGAACAATTACTTATGCTGTTGAATGGAAATTACCAGAGCAAATGCAAGCTATGGCTGCAAACTTCCCTTCTGAGTTGAAGGTTTATTTTAAAGGTGATTCTTCCAGTATGAAGATGGAATCTCAAATGTATTCTAGTAAAACAATAATGAATTATAATAAGCAATATGAACGTTTATTACTTGATATTCCAATGATGGGTAAAAAGCTATCTGTTGTTTTTACTGCTGCCGATCAGGAAAAACTGGCTGAAAAAATGCCTGATTTAACCTTGAAAATGGGTACCGAAAATAAAACAATAGCGGGTTATAATACGTTGAAATATGAAGTTAATGAGAAGAAAAGTAATCAAAATACTGAAGCCTGGTTTACTAAAGATATAGAAGTTACACCAAATTCTTTAACTCGTTTTTATGATCAAAGCTATGGTTTTCCATTAGAGTTTACCAGTTTTATGAATGGTTTAACTGTTAAAGCTAAAGTAAAAGAGATTAAAGCCGGGGCTATTCCGGCAGGTACTTTTACTGCGGATAAAGATTATGAAGATATGACCTTTGATGAGTTAATGCAAATGCAGGGTGGCCGACGTTAAAATAGCTTGTAAATAAACATTCTTCTTTTCAGAGAAAAAGAGATTAATATTTCAATTGTGTCCCGGGTTTAAAAGCCCGGGACAATTTATTTAAAAGAATTTTAACTTTTTGTATCAATTATGTCTATGGTAGAAAATTTTACTTTTTATCCTAATTTCATCGTTCTGATTTTTTCAACAATATCTTGATTATTAAACCAATTGTTTTTCAACCTCTTTTTCCAGACCTAAAAGCCATCCTTTAAATAATTTTACCTCAAACTCTACCGCCTGGTTTGCATATATTTTCCAATTAGGAGAAAAATCCTGTAATTGCTTAATCATTTCTTCTAAATGTCCTTCCTCTTCTAAAATAATAGATTTTACATTCACTTTACTTCTGGTATTATCTAATACTTCCTGGTAAATTGGATACAATTCATCCGCCCGTAATTCTATTGCATAAGTCACTAACAAGTATGCGGCAAATTTTAAATCATTACCAGATAAATTAAGTTCAGATTTTAAGTATTTACAAACCTGAATGTCCAACATGTTAAGGTAATATCTGCTATTGTGTGGTGCCAGCAAATATTCATTGGCATAAGTTGGGCAAATAGTAGAATCCAATTTTGATAACTGTTTTTTTAAATAATAGGCGTGTCTATGTTCTTCGGCAGCATGTTTTAAAATAATAAGATTTACATCGGTTTTATGTTCGCTTGCGGATATTTTACGAGCTCCGGTATTTTCCATTAGTGAAAGTGTGTTTATCCATTTTGCATGATATTCTGTATTACATACTATTTGTTTAAGTAATTGAATTGTATTCATATTTGTATTTTATTTATTAGATATGTTGTGTTTGTTGGAATATAAAATTGAAGAACATTTTATATCCAATTAATCCCCTTTTTCAATAATTTTAATGTTTTCTCTTCTTCGCTACCCGACTTAGCTTTATAATCATAAACCCAATTAGCTTGCGGTGGTAAGCTCATTAAGATAGATTCAATACGCCCATTAGTTTCTAAGCCAAACTTTGTACCTGCATCATAAACCAGATTAAATTCTGCATAACGGCTACGACGCTGATATTGCCATTGTTTATGATCTTCTGTATACGCTTTATTTTTATTTCGGTTAATTATGTCAGTATATATTGGCAGAAATGATTGACCAAGTGTTTTTGAAAAATTAAATAATTGATCCCATGGAATATATGCATTATCAGGTGTTAAACGATCATAAAATATTCCTCCAATACCGCGAGTTTCATTCCGGTGTTTAATAAAAAAATAGTCATCTGCCCAGGATTTGAATTTTGGGTAAAATTCAATATGATATTGATCACAAACATTTTTAAGTGATTGATGAAAAAAATGAGCATCCTCTTCTATAATATAATGTGGTGTTAAATCTATGCCACCTCCAAACCATCTAATTTGTTCAGACATTTCAAAATACCTGATATTCATATGGATAATTGGTATCAAGGGATTATCAGGATGAATGACTATGGATAAACCTGTTGCAAAAAAATCATTTTGTGAAACTCCTAAGGCCTTTTTTATACTTTCCGGAAGTTTTCCTTCAACGGCTGAAAAATTTACACCACCTTTTTCTATTACATTTCCATTTTGCAGAATACGTGTTCGGCCTCCGCCCCCGCCTTCACGTTGCCACATTTCTTCTATAAATTTTGATTTTCCATCAGCTAATTCTAATCCATAACATATTTCGTCCTGAATTTGCTGATAGGCCTGAGCAATTTTATCTTTATTGATCATATTCCAAAAGTGGGTTTTTAAGCTGAAAGAACAAAATATGGGAATTAAATCAGATATTAATCATTTAATTGTATCTATTTCAAATAAAATATACTTACGTTTTGTTAAACCCATCTCTTTTTGCATATTAGCTTATAATGATTGTATCAGAAAATACTCTTAAATGGGTTATGCGTTTTTATCCGCCACTGTTTTTTCAACGAGTTTGGGTTAAAAAGTTTGAAAAAGATTATATGGGCGTTGAAGTAAAAATTTTTAAGAGTGTTTTAAACTCTAATTATAATCGTTCAATTTTTGGTGGTACTATTTTTAGTGCTTCAGATCCATTTTATGCCCTTCTTCTTGGTCAAATATTACAAAGGCGTGGATTTAAAATAACTGTTTGGCTAAAGAGTGCGCAAATTAAATATTTAAAACCTGGAAAATCTGATCTCATATTTCGTATTAATTTATCAGAAAATGATATTAATGAAGCTGAAAATGTGCTAAAGAATGGTAATAAATTTATTAAAGCTTTCCCACTTGAAATTTATAATTTACGGGGTGAGCTTTGTGCATCTGTAATTAATGAAGTTTACATTCGTAATTTACATTCAGGCGAAAACTCTACCATTGCTTATTAATATTTGTATGTAAAAATATGAAGATAAAGAATTTAATATTGGAGGGAGAAGGTGCAACATTAGACTTTAAAAAAACCATAACCAGTTGTGAAAAAATAGCCAGAACAATGGTTTCATTTGCCAACAATAAGGGGGGTCGGTTATTGGTTGGTGTTTCTGATGATGGTACAATAAACGGTGTAAAATCTGAAGAAGAAGAAAAA
>JBASZP010000240.1:0-12615 GCA_049660965.1 Daejeonella sp.
ACACAACTGAGTACAATCAAGACAGAACGAAGCTTCCACCCACAGGCCATACTCCCGGCCCGCTGTTCTGTCTTCCCAACACTTTTACTACCATTACCTTATTCACACAACATGTTTCTCTCTATTAAATAAACCTTTTGACATGAGAATAAAATACCCGACCTTCCTTGTATTTTAAAAAATCTTTAAAATCAGGAGTTTTCTTAAAAGATTTTAGCAAACGTATTGTGTGTGAAGATTTAATTTCTCATATTTGCAAACTCTTTAAAGAGCTGGAATTTAATCTAACGATACACATATATAGTCATGTCAAGAATTTGTGATTTAACAGGAAAGATGGCGATGAACGGTTTTAACGTTTCTAATTCAAACGTAAAAACCAAACGCAAGTTTTATCCTAACCTTCAGGTGAAAAAGTTTTACATTCCTGAAGAAGACCGGTGGATTACGCTGAAAGTTTCTACTTCGGCCATTAAAACCATCAATAAAAACGGCATCAGCGCTGTGATCAGTAAATTTGTGAAACAAGGATATATATAAGTCGAATTGTTAAGTAAGAATTAAAAACTTACAGTATACCATTCAAAACTTAGAACATAAAATAAAATGGCTAAAAAAGGTAACAGGGTTCAGGTAATTTTAGAATGTACCGAGCATAAAGAAAGCGGCATGGCTGGCATGTCACGTTATGTAACCACCAAGAATAAAAAGAACACTACTGAACGTTTGGAGTTGAAAAAATTCAACCCGGTTTTAAGAAAAGTAACTGTTCATAAAGAAATTAAGTAATCATACTTCAAGAACTTAGAAAATGGCAAAGAAAGTAGTTGCAACCCTAAAAACAGGTACCGGCAAAGAATATTCGAAAGTAATTACCATGACTAAATCGCCTAAAACAGGCGCTTATTCATTTAAGGAAACTATAGTTCATAATGATCATATAAAAGATGCTATTGCCGCTGCAAAAAATTCTTAACTATATATCAATAAAAAATTAAAAAGCCCGTCCCGATAAAAATCGTGGGGGGCTTTTTTTGTTAACTTATTAGCCATGGGATTATTTGATTTTTTCAGGAAAAAAGAAACCAATGTTCAGGAACAGGAAGTACTTGAGCAAAGTTTAGAGAAAACCAAACAGGGTATTTTCTCAAAAATCACAAAAGCGGTTGTCGGAAAATCTACTGTTGATGATGATGTGCTTGACGAACTGGAAGAAATCCTGGTTAGTTCTGATGTTGGCGTTTCTACCACATTAAAAATCATCGAAAGAATTCAATCCCGTGTATCGCGTGATAAGTATATCAATACATCTGAACTGAATGGAATATTAAAGGATGAGATACAAAACCTTCTTTCAGAAAATAACAGCAATGATTTTAGAAGCTTTGAGTACGGAGATCATAAACCCTATGTAATTATGGTTGTGGGAGTAAATGGTGTGGGTAAAACTACAACCATTGGAAAACTGGCCAATAAATTAAAGTTAGCCGGAAACAAAGTAGTTTTAGGCGCAGCGGATACTTTCCGTGCAGCCGCGGTTGACCAGTTAAAGCTTTGGGGAGAGCGTGTGAATGTTCGTGTAATAGCACAGCCCATGGGTTCAGATCCTGCATCTGTGGCCTTTGATACTTTACAGTCTGCAGTAGCAAATGGCGATGATGTAGCCATTATTGATACCGCCGGACGTTTACATAACAAAGTGGCCTTAATGAATGAGCTGACGAAAATAAAACAGGTGATGCAAAAGGTTGTTCCGGGAGCTCCGCATGAAATTTTATTAGTTCTGGATGCATCAACCGGGCAGAATGCTATTGAGCAGTGTAAGCAATTTACACAGGCAACGGATGTAAATGCTTTGGCTTTAACTAAATTAGATGGCACAGCAAAAGGCGGTGTTGTAATAGGAATATCGGACCAGTTTAAAATACCGGTAAAATATATTGGCGTGGGCGAAGGCATTGACCATTTGCAATTATTTAATAAGAAAGAGTTTGTGGACTCTATTTTCAAACAATAAATGAAGGTCAGGGAAAAGAATAGATTACCCAAAAAACAACCACGTGTGAATGTAATCACCTTAGGTTGCTCTAAAAATATTCATGATTCTGAAGTGTTAATGGGGCAGTTACGGGGTAACAACATCAATGTGGTACATGAGGCGGAAAAGACAGATAAAGATGATATCATAATTATTAATACCTGCGGGTTTATAGATAATGCCAAACAAGAATCCATTGATACCATTTTACAATATAGTGAGCTAAAAGAACAAGGCAAGGTTGGAAAAGTTATTGTTACCGGATGTCTTTCTGAACGATATAAGCCCGAATTAGCGGCTGAAATTACAAACGTTGATCATTTTTTTGGCACTAATGATCTTCCTGATTTATTAAGCTCAATTGGTGCTGATTATAAATATGAATTGTTAGGCGAACGGATGTTAACCACGCCTTCGCATTATTCTTATTTTAAAATCGCTGAAGGTTGTAACCGCCCCTGTTCTTTTTGCGCAATTCCCTTAATGCGTGGAAAACACATTTCAAAACCCATTGAAGATTTAGTAAAAGAGGCTAAATTCTTGGCAAAAAACGGAACGAAAGAGCTGATCTTAATTGCCCAGGATCTCACCTATTATGGTTTAGACCTGTATAATAAGCGTAATCTGGCCGATCTACTTAGAAATCTTTCGGATGTGGATGGTATAGAATGGATCCGTTTGCAGTATGCCTACCCTTCCGGTTTCCCGATGGATATTCTGGATGTAATGAATGAACGGGAAAATATTTGCAATTATTTAGATATGCCGCTTCAGCATATTACAGATGATATGCTAAAATCTATGCGACGCGGAACAACCAAACAAAAGACAATTGACCTGGTAAACTCCATTCGCGATAAAGTACCAAACATTGCCTTGCGAACAACTTTAATTTGCGGTTATCCCGGAGAGACGGAGCATGATTTCGAGGAAATGAAAGACTGGGTTTCAGCAACCCGTTTTGACCGCTTGGGATGTTTTACCTATTCTCATGAAGAAAAAACCCATGCTCATTTATTAAACGATAATGTGCCCGATGAAGTAAAACAACAACGTGCAGATGCAATAATGGAAATTCAGCAGGGAATATCTTTTGAAAAAAACCAGGAAAAAATTGGGAATACCTATAAAGTTCTGACAGATAAAAAGGAAGGTGATTTTTTTATTGGAAGAACTGAATTCGATTCTCCTGAAGTTGATAATGAAGTGTTAATTGACGCAAGTGTAAATTATGCAACCGTTGGTAGTTTTATAAATGTAAAAATTGACCGTGCAGAAGATTTTGATTTATATGGGAGAATTGTCAAATAAGAAAACGGCTTAGCTGAACTCGAAAAATTCGGCTAATTTTAAACCAAAATGAAAGCAACCTATATTGATTACAGCGAAACCAATAGTTTCTCCCCTGCTGTTATTAGTTATTTGAATAATGATCCTAAATTAAGCCCTTTCATTTCTCATCAACCTACCATTAGTGGTTTCCGGGAACTGTTAAAAAATAAAAAATCAAATGCCGATAGAACTGCTTTAGTTAATGTTCTAAAAGAACAATACAGCAAAAATTCAGGAAACCCGCCTTCAGTACTTGTTGCAAATAATATAGAATTATTACTTCAGGATAATACTTATACCGTAACCACAGGTCACCAGCTCAATATTTTTACCGGGCCGCTTTATTTCATTTACAAAATAGTTACAGCCATAAATCTTGCTAAAGAACTTAAAGCAAACTTTCCTGATAAAAATTTTGTACCTGTTTATTGGATGGCTACAGAAGATCATGATTTTGAAGAAATTAACCATACTTATATTGCCGGTAAAAAAATAGTTTGGGATCAGGATACTAAAGGCGCAACCGGCCGCTTACCATTAGATACTATTCATCAATCAGTTAAAGAATATATCGCTGTTCTCGGGCTTTCAGAAAACGCGGAAAATCTGGCTGAGATCATTAAAAATTCCTACTTAAATCACAACAGCCTGGCTGATGCAACCCGTTATTTGGCTGATAGTCTATTTGCGAAATACGGCCTGGTTATTTTAGATGCGGATAATTGGGAGTTAAAAAAGCAGTTTGCTTCTGTTATGGAACAGGATATAATTGGGCAGAACAGTTTCAAAACTATTAATAATACCAATGCTGATTTACAAAGAGCAGGAATAGAGGCGCAGGTAAATCCGCGGGAAATAAATTTTTTCTACTTATCAGAGCATTTGCGGGAACGTATTGTTTTTGACAATGGAAAATATAGCGTTCTAAATACAGAAATAACATTTTCGGAAGAAGATTTACGATCAGAAATAAGAAATCACCCGGAACATTTTAGCCCCAATGTGGTTATGCGTCCGCTTTACCAGGAAACCATCCTTCCCAATATTGCCTATATAGGCGGTGGCGCAGAAATAGTTTATTGGTTACAGTTGAAACAAACCTTTGATTTTTACCAGATTGATTTTCCCATACTTATTTTAAGAAACTCGGCTTTAATAGTTAATGAAAGTTTAGAAAACAAACTAAAACGGCTTGATCTGACATTTAGAGATGTTTTCAAAAAACCTCAGGATTTGCAAAAAGAATGGGTTTTAAAACATTCTAAGCACAACCTGAACTTAACTGAAGAATGGCAGGGACTCAACCTTATTTTTGAGAAACTAAAATCAAGAGCTCATAAAATAGATCCTACACTTGCGCCAAGCACAGAAGCTGTAAAAGCCCGATTACAAAAAGCAATGACCAATTTAGAACACAAACTGATTAAAGCAGAAAAAAGAAATTACACAGATGCTTTAACACAGATTGAAAATATAAAAACCCAACTTTTCCCTAATGGCGAATTGCAGGAAAGGTCTCAGAATTTTGGTTTATTTTATGTAAAACATGGAAATGATTTTATTGCTTCCCTGATCAATAATTTTAAACCTCTTGAATTTAAGTTTACCATATTAGAGGAATAGATGAAATATCACACCTTTCCGGAAGATGTATTAAGAAATTTTACCCAAACTGTTTTTATAAAAATAGGATGTTCTGCTGAACATGCTAAACTTGCGGCGGATGTTTTAATCAAATCTGATTTAAGAGGAATAGATTCGCATGGTGTGGCCAGGCTAAGCGGTTATATCAATCTTTGGGAGAAGGGTCGAATTAATGTTCAACCAAAAATAGAAATCGTCCACGAAACCCCAAGTACTGCTACAGTTGACGGTGATGGCGGATTAGGTTTAGTTATTGCTCCATTTGCGATGAATATCGCCATAGAAAAAGCTGATAAGTATGGTTCGGGATGGGTTTCTGTGAGAAATTCGAATCATTTTGGTATTGGCGCTTATCATACATTAATGGCGGTTGAAAAAGACATGATTGGTTTCGCAATGACTAACGCCAGTCCGCTTGTTGCCCCAACTTATGCTAATGAACGTTTGCTGGGCACTAACCCCATGTGTTATGCTTTTCCGGCAGGTAAATATCCACCCGTTGTTGTAGATATGGCCACATCTGCCGCAGCAAATGGTAAATTAGAAATTGCACAACGTTTAGAAAAATCTGTTCCGGAAGGCTGGATACAGGATGATAAAGGTAATCCATCTGTCAATCCGCATGAACTGAAAAACGGAGGTGCATTGCTTCCCCTGGGTAGCGATAAAGACCATGGAAGTCATAAAGGGTTTGGCCTGGGCGCTACAGTAGATATACTTTCAGCTGTGCTTTCTGGTGCAAACTATGGCCCCTGGGTTCCTCCTTTTGTAGCATTTTTAGAACCACCAGCTAATCCTGTTGGGAAAGGTATCGGTCATTTTTTAGGCGCCATGCGTGTAGATGGTTTTCGTCCAATTGATGAGTTCAAGTCTCATTTAGATAATTGGATCGAACGGTTTAAATCCGCAAAAACAATTTCTGAAGATCAAAAAGTAATAATACCGGGTGAACCCGAATTTCAGGCAGAATTAGATCGTAAAGTAAATGGTATACCTGTAATAGATACTGTAATAACAGATTTGAATAAACTTGCAGAAAAGTTTAAAATTGACCCACTAACATTCTGAAAAAGTATTACTGGAAATCCGTTTACTATCTCAAAAGAATACCCACTAAACAGTTTACTACCAGCATTAGCTTAATGAATTATTTTATAAGAGAAAAAGCCTTATTTTTGCATGCTTATATAGTAAAATAGCAAGGTCTAAACAAAAAACTAATCAAACCATACTTTTTAAATAGTATGTGCTGAGCTAATCTTGCCAAGCAATTTATTTCAAAAACACGATGTTACAAAAATTAGAATTTATAAAAGAACGCTGGCAGGAAGTTGAAAGGGAACTAAGTAACCCTGATACAATGAGCGATATGAAGCGTTTTGCCCGCTTAAATAAAGAGTATAAAGACCTGACAAAGATTGTTGATGAGCATAAGATATACAGTAACATTATAAGCAATATTGACGCGAACAAGGCTATCCTTTCAACAGAAAAGGATGATGAATTGCGTGAAATGGCGAAGATGGAATTAGATGAATTGCTCCCCAAACAAGAACAACTGGAAGAAAAAATTCGTTTAATGCTTATCCCAAAAGATCCGGAAGATGCTAAAAATGCCATTATAGAAATACGCGGCGGAACAGGAGGTGATGAGGCTGCTCTTTTTGCCGGCGATCTTTACCGCATGTATACCCGTTATTGCGAACGTAAGGGATGGAAAATGGAAGTTGTTGATGTAACCGAAGGAACTGCCGGAGGATATAAAGAAGTTGTATTTAATGTTTTTGGTGAAGATGCTTACGGACAGTTAAAATATGAATCCGGGGTGCACAGGGTACAGCGTGTACCCGATACAGAAACAGCCGGACGGGTGCATACTTCGGCAGCTTCGGTAGTTGTTTTGCCTGAGGCTGATGAGTTTGACGTACAGGTTAATATGAACGATATCCGCAAAGATCTGTTCTGTTCTTCAGGTCCCGGTGGGCAATCAGTTAATACAACCTATTCAGCGGTGCGTTTAACTCATATTCCAACAGGTATAGTTGCCCAATGCCAGGACCAGAAATCACAGCTGAAGAACTTTGATAAAGCATTTGCAGTATTACGCAGCCGGATATATGAATTAGAACATGCTAAAATGCTGGAAGAAACATCCAAGAAACGTAAAACCATGGTTGCAACCGGCGACCGATCGGCCAAAATAAGAACCTATAACTATCCGCAAGGCAGGGTAACCGAACACCGCATAGGTTTAACTATTTACAACCTCCCAAATGTAATGAATGGAGATGTGCAGGAGATTATTGACCAGTTACAACTGGCAGAAAACGCAGAAAAAATGAAAGAGGGCTCAATGGCGTAAAATTACTTTGCTCATTTATCTATAGATTAAGCTATTCAAATTTGAAATTTTAAGTTGGATATGAGTAGTTTAACTCTCCAATAAAAATTAGGTTTTATTATTTGCACCCTATAGGTTATTGGAGTATATTTGCCTCACTTTTAAGAAAAATCATTTAAAAGTAGTTTCAATAATGATTCCGTAGCTCAGCCGGTAGAGCATAACACTTTTAATGTTGGGGTCCTGGGTTCGAATCCCAGCGGGATCACCAGGAGGGATACTCTTTGAGCATCCCTCTTTTTGTTTTTAGTGTATTTACAATCCCTGTTTTTCTTTATCCTTTAGTTAAGAAATCTTTTTATTTACTATTAAGAATAAGTGATATAAAATATAATGGCTATTACCGGAACTAGCACTAACAAAAGGCAATAATAATGCTATAACTAACATGAACTATATTATCGAAGATACAAAATGGAACAAAGTTTAAGAATATTATTGCCAGTATACTTTATAATATACTTTGGAATTGCTTTTGTTGCAAAAAGTATTACCATGGCAAAACGCATCGGAAAAAATCCGATCGTTCTTCCTAAAGACGCCAGTACTTTTGGCCTCATTGGTTTTTACTTCAAATTGACAATGATTTGTATGTTAATTTATGTTTTGATCTTTGCCTTTATGCCGGCATTTTACAGCAGTTTCTTGCCAATTACACAGCTTAATATATTGGTCATTAAATGTATTGGGATTACACTTTTGGCATTTGCCCTTATCTGGACAATTATCGCTCAGGGGGATATGAAAAATTCGTGGAGAATTGGAATTGACACGGAAACAAAAACCGAACTCATCACAACAGGGCTTTTTAGGCTTTCAAGAAACCCAATATTTTTTGGGATGATTATAAGTTTAATAGGACTTTTTTTAACAACTCCAAACGCCTTAACAGCACTTTTTTTGATCGTAGGTTATATGCTTATTCAAATTCAAATCAGGCTTGAAGAAGAGTTTTTAACCAGCCAGCACGGACAAAGTTATTTATCGTATAAACAAAAGGTAAGACGGCTGATTTAAAACATAGCTTAAGATGCCCGCTTTAGAGCATCTTGTGGTCGTGATGAAAGAGGACTCTACTTATTGTATGTCTTAATTATTTTTCCTTTATTATTCAATAAAAAGTGTTTATTGCCTTTGGTCCATGCTTCTCTTTTGTTGCCTTTTAGTTCTGTTATCCTCTTAAACCGTTGTCCAGACTTGTTTAAATAACCACTTTCATAAGCTTCTACCCAAAACCAATGACCATCTTTTTCATATTTACGGTGCCCGCCTAATTTGTATTCTGAAATTCCATTGGTAAAGGGTGTTGCAAAGTCAAAGTTTGCAGATAAAACCTTTACTCCATTTGCATCAGCAAAACCAATTTTATTATTTTCTTCAAATCTAAAAAATCCTTCTTCTATATAGTCTGGGCCATTATCGTAAATGAATGGTTTTAGAATTAATTTTTCATCTCGATCTATACCTATCCATTCCCCATCGTTGTAAACTATTACCATATTATACAGTGTGTCTGTATATGTCTGACTGAATTTAGCTTTTATAATTATTTCTCCTTTCCTTGACTTAAAACCGATAAGCTCTTTTCCTGAACTTGAGTCAACGTAAGAAATTAAATAGTCCTTGTTTTTCTGTCCGAAGGAAAGGTTAGTTAAAAATAATAGTGTCAGTGTTAGTAATGTCTTTGGAGTGTGATACATAATGATAGATTTTGTGCTCATGTGGATTAAGAAGGTATAAATGATCAATTTTGTAGTAAAGATAATAGAAAGTAAAAAGATGAAGGTCGTATTTTAGCCCGTATGATATCTAAGTTATATTATTTAGCCTCTGCTGTTCGCCATGTTCTGAAAGGCATGACGAATCTGCTGTTCGCCATGTTCTGAAAGGCATGACGAACTTACAGATAAAAAATGATTTTACCAGGTCATTGACTTTTGAAAGGCCATAAAGAAGTTCAGGAAGTCAACACACTCTAAAATTTTAGCCCAGCAAGCTAAATACTTAGGTATACCACCTAAAATTTTAGCTCAACAACCTAAAGCTTTAACTTAACAACCTAAACGGTTAGGTATACCACCTAAAAATTTAGCCTAACAACCTAAAGCTTTAGCCCGGCAAGCTAAACGCTTAGGTATACCACCTAAAAATTTAGCCTAACAACCTAAAGCTTTAGGTCAACAAGCTAAACGTTTAGGTCAGCGACCTAACCGTTTAGGTACCCGACCTAAAAATTTGGCCGGAAAGGCTCTTTTTCTGAATTTAAGCAGTAGAGGTTATAACCGGCACCCGGTTCTGTTTCTGCTTTATATGGGGTGTATTTTTGTCCGGTCAGGTTCTCTTATAAAGAGGACCCTGAACTAATTTTCAGGCACAGGGTTCTTGCTGGGAAACCTTGTTAAGACAAATATATAAATGAAAATAAAATGACGTAGTAAACCGGCTTATCTAAACCCGATTGAAGCGTAAAGCCCGGAATGCAATGAGGACTTGAAGCGTAAAGCGGGACTGTACTGACAGAAGAACTACCGCCTGAGGTTTTCAAAAAAGCTTTACTTTTTCAGGGTTGTTTCAAACAACTTAAATATTCGTTTATATTCATCCGTCCAGCTGGCAGGTTTGGTAAAGCCATGGTCTTCTACCGGGTAAACCGCCAGTTCCCAGTTATCCTTTTTTAATTCAATCAGCTTTTGCGATAAGCGCACAATATCCTGGAAGTTTACGTTTACATCCACCATACCATGACACATTAATAAATTACCTTTTAAACCCGCCGCAAAGTTTATAGGCGAACTTTTTTCATAAGCTTTTTCATCATTAGCAGGTTCGTTTAAAATGTCAGAGGTGTACTCATGGTTATAATGCGCCCAGTCTGTTACGGAACGTAAGGCCGCACCGGATTTAAATACGTCCGGCTCGGTAAACAATCCCATCAGGGTAATAAAACCGCCATAGGAACCGCCATAAATGCCTATGTTTTTAGGATTGACATCATACTTTTCTATCAATAGTTTTACGCCGTCTACCTGGTCACTTAGATCTTTTCCGCCCATGTTTCGGTAAATACCTGTCCGGTGATCGCGGCCATAACCCGAACTTGCCGTATAATCAATATCTATTACGGTATAACCATTATCGGCCAGTAAATTATTAAACATGTATTCGCGGAAATACTGGCTCCACCAGTAATGTACATTTTGTAAATAACCAGCGCCATGTACAAATACTACAGCCGGTTTATTCTTATCCGCTTTTTGCGGACGGTAAACCCGGGCGTAAATATCGGCGCCATGCCGGTTTTTAAAAGAAATCATTTCCGGCTCTTTCCAGGCATAAGCATCAAACTCGGCTGATGTGGATTGAGTAACTTTTACCAGTTTAGCGCCTTCTTTGTTTTCCTGCAGGTACAATTCCCAGGGTTTGTTGGCATAGGAATAGCGTATGGCCAGCCATTTCTCATCGGGCGAAATGGTCACTTCATTTCCGCCCTTCATAGAGGTGAGTTTTACAGGATTTCCTCCCTTTACGGGGATGCGGTAAAAATGTGTAATACCCGGATGGTCTATGTTAGCGGTAAAATAAAAGTTCTTTTTGTCGTTAGATAAACGCAGGCTTTGTACTTCAAACTTACCGGCAGTGAGTTGATTTTTTTGACCATTGTTTACATTAATGGTATAAATATGCGAATATCCCGAAGCCTCGCTCTGGAAATAAAAGGTATTATTATCCGTCCAGCCCACATTTCCGGGGTTAAATGCTCCGCCAATACCCGGTCCGCCGATCCAGGCTTCATCCTGCTGACGGTCAAGCTGAGATAATTTACCTGTAGCCTGGTCTAATTTCATGATCCAGCGGTCTTTATTATCTAAAGAAACAATAACCACTACCGCCAAACTTCCATCCTCATTCCAAAAAGGGCCAGTAATAGCGACACTGCGGTCTTCATTCTTCTTAGTCCGCTCTTCTAATTGTTGGGGATAATCTTTGACATAGTCCGGAAGATCTTTAATACCGGGAATTTCTTTGGTTGAAATCATGTAAATAGAATCCCTCTGCTGATCATAAATATAAGTTTCATAAGATGGTAAAGGACTTCCAACTTTGGTTCTGCCGGGTATATCTTCTGTATAGCCAGAAGCTGTAACATAATTGGGAACAATAATGGTCTTTCCGCCTTCAGCGGATTTGCCTACCCGGAAAGTAATATATTGTTCATCAGGACTTAGCCGGATATTATTAATGGAACTGCGGTCATCCAGGTAAAACTCTTTTGCCCGTTTTGCCTCAAGCAGTTTACGTTCCGCATCATCCCGGTCTTTATCTTTTTTCTGTTCTTTTATGAAATCAAACTGTGTTAGCTGATCATCCTTTAACCATTGATCCTGCTTGCTTAAAGTAGCTTCTTTGCTTTTTTTGTTTCGTGTAAAATTGGTCAACTGGGTTAATTCTGAACCATTTGTAGAAATACTGTACAGGTTATCTCCCCGCTGAAATACTATTTTGGTTTCATTTTTGTTAAAAGCAGGACTACTTTCCCGCTCGGTAGTATTGGTTATTATTAACTCCTTACTATTACTTAAATTTTGAAGGATCACATCTCCCCTGCGCTCAAATAGAACTTTATTCCGGTCTTTATTAAAACTCAGTTGTCCGCGATTTAATTCTTTCTTTACATTTTCAGCTAATTTAAGCGGCTTATAATTTGAAGTTGTGATTTCATACAGCTCATCCCACTCCTTAAGTTCCGGGTTCCAGTCAAAATAGATCTTTTTACTGTTTCCATGCCATTGAATATTAGTTGGAGATACACCCATCCATTTAGGGTCACGCATAATTTTTTCAACCGTTAACTTTTCGGATTGTTGTGCATGAGCTTCACTAACCAACAGTGTTAAGAAAACAAGTATTTTTTTCATGATTAAAGTTTAGGGTTAGCCTGGGGAAGCATGCTGATGAACATGTAAAATTTAGCGTTGTAAATTCCCATACAAATCAACCTTTACATTAAAGGGCTGCAAATACGTTTCTGCAAGAATGGCAAATTCTTTCCGGCTGATGGCTCTCTTCGGATCATAAACAGTTTTAAACTTAAAGCTTTCTTTCCAGTTCTTTTCTATTTCACGCCTTAGTTCCTCGCCACGGGTTGCAGTAAACATTAGCATATCAATTACGTCTTCAATAGTTAATACCTCTTTTGCAT
>JBASZP010000241.1:0-1714 GCA_049660965.1 Daejeonella sp.
ATTATAAGTTACATTTGTTTAAACCCGTCATATGACTATGCCAAATCAGCCATTTACCGAAATAGCCAGCAGCGAAAACAGCAAAGGAAGAATTTTTCATTTTACCGACGCTAATGGTAAACCAGTGCACAAGACGAAGGAAATTTATCCAGCTGAAAAAAGGTTTGTCTATTACCCTTTTTCTATAAATAGAAAGCTAGACCAAATAAACCCCAAAAAATTAAAATGTATTGAATTCAAAGGCTGGAATACTGAAAAATCCCTTCCTAAAGACTTCAAGAAAACCCCTACATATGATTTTAGCACCTATCGTGCGAAACAGTTCTTTTCGATGCTCAAACGGAAACTGCCTAAAATTGAAAAAATAATTTTTACAATTAATTCCCCAACAAAACTTTCAGAAAAAACAGCTTCATTTAATTGGGGTGATTTTGAACACATTCTAAGATCAATAAATAAAGAAAAAGTAATTGCAGACAAAAGCCGGAAAGCCCTAACTACAAATTTAATTGCTGAGATATCTTCTAAAGTAAAACGCAATGAAAGAGTTTTATCCGGCGGTGAACTTGAATATTTTTTGGGCAAGTTTGATTCCTTCGAAAAAATTTCTGCAAAGGATATTGATTCGCTTACAAAAATTTTATCTGACCTTCCTGTTAGTAAAATTACAACTACCAATCATGTCATTCGGGCAAAGGAAAAGATAGATATCATTTATCTTGAAGACATTATTGCCGAATTTGAGGATTTATTAAAGAAATCAGAGGACGATGAAGAATCCTGGCAAAAATTCTTTCAAAAAAATACCTGGACTTTAAACCATCTTTTCCCATTTGAAGTAATCTTAAGCAAAGGGAAAGCTTACGTAGGGGGCAAAACGTTTGAGAATGATGACGGCCGAATTGTTGATTTTTTATTTGAGACAGGCTTCAAAGACAACTTTGCTCTTTTAGAAATAAAAACTCCCAAAAAACAACTCCTGAAAAATACAGCATACAGGTCCCCTGCAGTATTTTCTGTATCCGATGAACTATCCGGTGGGGTTAATCAATGCTTAGACCAAAAAGATATTTTTATGAGGGATTTAGGCCAAAAGCAGAAATCTCTTGATCCGAAATTAATACTGGTAGTCGGCACGAAAAGCAAGTTATCTCCTGAACAAAAAAATTGCTTTGAACTTTACAGGGCGAATCAAAAGAATGTTGACATTGTAACATTCGATGAATTGCACTCTAAGATGAAAGGATTATTGAGTGTCATTACAAACAAAAAAAGGAAATAGATTAGGTTTAGCATTTCATTTTTATTAAAACTATTGCCATACTACAACCCTCATCTTTAAATTTCTTTCCAAATGAAAATTGCTTGTATTGGCTGGGGCTCATTGATCTGGAATCCGAAAAATCTCCAAATTCAAAAGCAATGGTTCAATGATGGCCCGATTTTACCAATAGAGTTTTCAAGGCAATCCAATGATGGGCGAATTACGCTTGTAATTGATAAAGAGGCGAAGCCTGTGAGAGCTTTATGGGCATAAATGACAACTGAAAATTTGGGTGAAGCCAAAAATTCTTTGCACGAAAGAGAAAAAGGACCGATCCGGCATATTCATACCCAACGTATAGATGAAGGCGCTACAGAAGAAATACACATAATTGTCCTTGACTGGATAAAAGAAAAAAAATTAGATGCAGCAATTTGGACAGGGCTGCCT
>JBASZP010000242.1:0-4173 GCA_049660965.1 Daejeonella sp.
CCATAGTATTTTATAGCAGGAGAAGTTCTAATCAGCTATAGTAATAAACTGGTGGGAATAAAAAACCGGATGTATAAGGAAGAAACTTACTGCACTATTTTATTAGCGCAGGCCGAACTGGCAAAGGCTTCGGGTTTTGCTTTAAATACAAATCCCATACTTAAAATATAACCCATAGCCTCATGTAAAGCCTGGTTTGACTTGAAGTTAGGATTGGTATTAATATCCGCGTGAACTTCCAGGTCTACATCGTAAAGGTCAAGGAGGTCACATAGAGAATAAGCGCACTCAATGGATTTTTGGACTTCGGCTAACATGCGCTCTTTAATACTCATTTTAATAGAGGAGCGTTCCTGGTGAATAAACATAAAACCGCCTTTTTGTTCTCTTAAAAAAACAATTACCGTAGCGAAATCTGTTATTTTACCTTTTACCTGGGAGTCTGTGCCTATGCAAACCTTTAATTTGTTTCCTAAAGCCGTTTCACGTTCAATTACTTGTTCTACTTCATCAATAATTGGCAGATGGATAGATTCTCCGTTAAATTTTTTCCAGGTCATAATTCACATCGTTTAAACTTCAGTTAACTTATTGTATGGTTTAAAAACTTTAATAAAGATAAATTAATAGCAATAAGTAAACCATAGTCTTCTGTGTTTTTTTGTTAACATATTAACAATTCATAACAGAATTTAAGAATGCCTATTATGCCTTAAAAGTTTTTATTGGCTAATTTTAATTTTATAAGGTAACCTGCCGCTTAATACTTTCTTCCAGTGAAATGAAGGTTTCTGTCCTTTGTATACCTTGCACGGCATGAATATCTTCATTTAATACATGTCTTAAATGATTAGTATCCCTGCAAATAATCTTGGCGAACATACTGTAGGCACCAGTGCAATAATGTAGTTCTACAATTTCCTTTACTTTTTTTAAACTTTCCACAGCATCTTTATATTGTGAACCTTTTTCCAGGTAAATGCCTAAAAATGCGCATACATCATAACCCATTTTCTGCGGATCAATAATTAAATTAGATCCTTTGATCACGCCCATGTCCTGCATCTTTTTCATCCTTACATGAATTGTCCCGCCGGATACAATGAGATTTTTAGCAATTTCGGTATAAGGAGTAGTTGCATCTTCCATTAAAATGCAAAGAATTTGTATATCCAGATTGTCAAGTTCGAAATTTTGAGCTGTTTTTTCCACTGGTAATTTATACTATAATAATAAATATCTGTTTTTATTACAATACTAATAAAAATTAATTTATTTGATTAAAATATTTGTAAGCAATTAGCTATTCTATTACATTTGTATCAAGCAATTGATAAAAAAAGAGCTTATACACTGTAGGGTGGTGAAATTTGGCAGACACACCTCCTCGTCTCGGTGGCGAAGGTTCTGGAAATAAGATGCTTCAGGGCAAATTACATAACTACTTCGTGAAGGTTCGACTCCTTCCCCTACAGCCATTTAATTGGGTTTATTTTTCCAGACAGGCTCCCGCACAACGGGGGCCTGTTTTGTTTATGGATGGGAGCGGGATATAAGAATAGGATAATTATTTATTCCGTTCCCAAAGTTTTATATTATAGTTTAGTGATACAGAATCCTGATAAACACTTGCCATATATTTCCAGTCAGGGCTAAAAGCTATAAAAGTATCATAATTAGAATTTTGTTTAAATGAAGAAATATCTTTCCCGGTAGAAATATCCCAAAGATTTAGCGTTTTATAATAGTTGCTACTTGCTAAATATTTTCCATCAGGACTAAAAACAAGAGGATTAGGACTCGTAAATAACTCGGCATCAAAGGGAAAAGTACGAACACTTAGCCCTGTGGAGATCTCCCATATTTCTGTTGCATTAGGAGAATCGCTTGCTAGGTATTTTCCATCAGGGCTAAAAGTTATGGTAAAGTTAACTTGAGGAAATCCTATTTTAGACTCCGGTTTTCTGAATACACGAATACATTGCCCCGTAATCACATCCCAAAGTTTTATTTCAGAATATTCGCTAAAAAGAACACCTTGTGGACGCCGCATATTATTTACATGAGTTGCCAGGTATTTTCCATCGGGACTATAAGTAACAGAGCTTATATGAGCAAAATAGTAAGGATCAAAATCTGTAAATGTACGAATACATTTTCCGTTAGAAATATCCCACATTTTTAATGCGTTAGCTGAAGAAGTATCATAATTATCAGTATAAGCAACAGAACCACTAACCAGGTATTTTCCATCGGGACTAAAGGCTACCAAGCTTAATACTTTACTATTTACTTTGAATTTGTGAATACATTTTCCGGTAGAAATATCCCAAAGCCTTAGTTCACCATAATAACCACTGCTTGCTACGTACTTCCCATTCGGGCTAAAAGCTATTGACCAAATACCCTTAGTATGTCCTTTGAAAGTACGAACAGATTTTCCGGTAGAAATATCCCAAATTTTTAGTATTGCATCATTTGAGCTGCTTGCCAGGCATTTTCCATCAGGACTATAAACTACTGAATAAATACCACGAGTATTTTCCGTAGCTAAAGATTTAAGTTCTGTATAATTATATCCCTGTGAATAAGAGAGAAAGGGTAATAAAAAGTAAGTAGAGATTGCGAATAAAAGTCTTTTGAGCTTCATCTGTTGTTAGTGTTTGTTAATGGGATGTATTTTCATCCGGCTTCTATAATTCTGCTTAAGAATAATTTTAAATATAAAGAATCAATAAGTTAAAACACCAAAACTGAAAACAACCTTAACAAATACACACTCTTAAATATGTTGAGCAATTACATAAGCGCTTGCCCAGGCCCATTGAAAGTTATAACCGCCCAGCCAGCCGGTAACATCCACGCATTCGCCTCCAAAATAAAGTCCCGTTATTTTCTTTGCTTCCAGTGTTTTTGATGATAATTCTTCGGTTGCCACACCGCCACGCATAACTTCCGCTTTATCGTATCCTTTATCGCCGGCAGGTTTTACCCTAAAGTGATGAATTTGTAAATCAATTGCTTGAATTTCTTCTTTGGTTAAGGATGCCAGATTCTTTTCAACAGGTAAAAACTTATTTAGGGCATCAGCAAATTTCCTGGTGTATAGTTCTGCCAAGAAATTAAAAAGAAGTTTTTTGCCGTTCTCTTGCTTTTCGGTTTGAATAAGTTCAGTAATGTTTTCATGTGGCAGCAGATCTATGTTTATGGTTTCCCCCTGTTTCCAGTAGGATGATATTTGTAAGATCGCTGGTCCGCTTAAACCCCAATGGGTAAACAAAATATTCTCTTCAAATGTTATTTCATCAGTTGAAACACGGCAAAAAATAGAATTCCCTGATAATTGAGCATACCATTCTGCATCTTTTCCGGTAATGGTTAAAGGCACTAAAGCAGGTGCGATTCCTGTTATCTTTAAACCAAATTGCCGGGCAATTCTTAATCCGAAATCTGTAGCCCCCATTTTTTGAACAGGCAGCCCGCCCGAGGCGATCACTACTTTTGCAACACTTACCGATTTATCTTTTCCATTCTGCTGATAGGTTATGGTAAAATTTCCATCAGGCATTTGATTAACGGTTTTGACTTCGGCATTGCATTGAATTTCCTGATTCATTTCACGGCATAAGTTTTCAAAAATATGTACAATATCTTTAGCGTTATTACTTACAGGAAATAACTGACCAAGGGTTTTTTCTTTTCCTGCAATACCATAAGTTTCAAAAAAGCTAATGGTGTCTTCAACAGTCCATTGAGAGAATGCAGATTTGCAGAAATGTTTATTTTCTGATATAAAGTTTAGTTCTGTTGTATTTAAATTGGTGTAATTACATCTTCCTCCTCCAGAAATAAGGATCTTAGCTCCTGTTTTTTCATTCTTCTCAAGGATTAATGTTCGTTTACCTAAAAAACCAGCCTGTACAGCACACATTAATCCACAGGCTCCGCCACCAATAATAACCGCATCAAATTTTTCCATGTTTAAACCAGATTCGCAAAGATAGCTTTGTTGGTATGATGATTAGATATAATATTATGAACAGGGCAACATTGATCATCTGCTAAATAATTAAAACGGCCAATTCCTGATCTAATTCTTATTTCTCGCAGATTTCTGCTAAACTTGTATGCAATATGAAAGCATTTTATGGCGATTTACGTTTAGGTATTCTC
>JBASZP010000243.1:0-2795 GCA_049660965.1 Daejeonella sp.
TTGCTGTGTTCAGTAAGCCCCCGTTAAAACTCAACTGTACAGGTTTTAGGGTGGCGAAATAAATGGGTTCTTTTGCTCCGGGCAGTTCTATCACCGCATAGGCTTTAAACTCTGCATAGGTTGGGTACAGGGTCATCTCATCGATCAGGATGGCGGGCTTATCGCCTTCGCCGCCATTGCTTAACAGGCCAATAGGTAATTCATGAGGCTGGTCGGGCTTTAATTCAGAGGTGATTAAGCGGCGGTTCTGTACCGTTTGCTGCAATTGCTTAATATGACTGATCAGCGCATCCTGTTCCTGCGCCTGTATTTGCAGTGTCCTGATGGTTAGTAAAATTCCCGTAACTATGAAACAGCGTAGATATTTGTTCATGCAGTATTTTTATAAAGTTTGATATTTATCTTGTTTTAATTCTATTAGTTCTAATTGTTATTGAACCAGTTCCACTTTTTGTTGAACTGGTTTCACTGGCTGGGGCGATTTCGCCCCAGCCAGGATTCTGTCTCTGCCATTCAGAGTCTTCTGTTTCCTTTTTTAAGTTTAAGTGAAATAGGCACAAGTAGCTTTTGCCCGCTTACCCTAATCCTCATACTTGCGTTAAGAAAAGCCCGTTAAGGAATTTGATAAAAATCAGATGGAAGTTTAAAAATCTTAAACTTATCCTTACCTATCATTTTTATTATACCCTTTGACTCTAATTCTACTAAAATTGGTCTTATTTTATCCACTTTGCTTTTAATTTCAGATGGAAAATCTTGAATATTCCATTCATCACCATAATTGCGATAATACCACTCAATATAAAATAAGAATCTCTTTTGATGCTTGTCCATATATTTATCTTACTTAAGGATTAAATTTCATCACTTCACCTGTCTTTAGATTTCTAATTAATTTTACTTTAATCATAGAGTTAGTAATAAACTGTGATCCTCCACCTTTTCCCCATTCTGGGAAGCTACGGGTGAGTACTTCTTTATAATTAGTGTTATTAAACTTACCTGTTGGGAATTTAACGTCATTCAATATTTGATTAGCATTGAACTCCACTACCCAAGTAGGCTCTTTAGGTAATTGTAAAACAGACTTTGCTTTAACAGCATCATCAATATTCTCTAAAGTAGCATAGCCCGGAAATTGTGTAGGAGATGCATCTATTATTCCCTGAGATTTTAATTTATCAAAATTATATGTACTCTCATTAATATAACGATATAATATTTTACCCTTTATCAATTCATTGGCTACATCGTCAATCTTATTGACTTTCTTCAACACATTTAATCCCTCTACTCCATAATGATCTAGTATTTCAGCCGCAGCGCCACCATCTTTATTAAATTTGATATAAATTAGATCCTCTGCTTCTTTTCCAAATTTGGCAATTGCCCTTTGTCGTGCACCAGCAAAAAGTGTAGCTAATTCATCTCTCCGATTTGGCGCAAGTATGGCGCGTTGGCCTATGCTGGGCTTATTTGTGCCTTTTTTACGCCAGAGGCATGCTTTGTAGGCAAATTTCTAAATCATTTTTTTGATAATCGTGTTCAAAGAAATTTTATCTCTTTCAGTTAAAACAGCAAAAACAAAACTGTTTTCAGTTAGATTATGAGATAAAATCAACTTTTTATTGTTTTCAAATATAAATTCAATTCCTTTTTCACTAGGTACACATTGTTCTTTACCATTCAAATTATTAGTTGTTAAAATATTAATAAGTCTTATTTTTTGATTTAATATTTTTTTAAAATCATTATCAAAAAAATCTGAGACAGAAGTCTTATCTAAAACATCTTTATCATCTAAAATATAGTTTTCATTATACTTTCCATTAATATTTTTCTGACATCCCATTATAACTGAATTTAAGTCTTCCGCTGAACCAAAATAATATTCAGTATCATTATCAAAGAAAATTAATAACCCACCATATGAATATTTAAAAAATGAAAGTCGGTCTCTATAATCAATTTCACCAACTTCGTCTAAATAATTCAAATGTTCTTGAAATGTTTCGTATGAAGTTTTTACCATACTAAGTATCTTATGGCCAATTAAACGCTTTAACTCATTTTCTTTTTTGGAGGGTATAGTCCATTCAAATATCATATCCATTTATTTGACATTTTTAGTTGCGACTTCAATTAATTTATCAATCATTTGAGTATTCCATTTTGAAGGAACTTGACCTACAAAAACATTTAATGGATCTGCAATTACAACAACACCATCTTTACCAATCAAAAATTGTAAATCATCTATTTTTATTTTTTTACTAACCAAAGTGTTTTTGATATTTGTCAAATCCGTAATGCTCTTTTGATTAAGAAATGTAGAATTACCAACTATTTCCATTTTATCCCCAACCCTTTTGACAACTTCTTTACTACCTTGTGCATATTTTTTCATAATAACGGCTACCTGTCCATCAAATGTCACTTTTTCAATTATTTCAACAACAGGTAATTTATTATCAGAAAGGTTTTTTAGTAATACAATTTCATCATCTATAGAAGATAGAGGTTTCCCTTTTTTGAGAACTGCAACAACTTTATCTGTATGACCAATTATGTCATATACATTTTTATTCCCTCCTTCTCCAAGTAATTGACCTAATTTCAAGTCCTTAAACAAACTCCCTGCACCACTAACCTCCCTCATCACCATCTCATCGCCTTCCAAAGCAATTGTTTTTACATTCCCGGCCTCATCCACTACGTTTACAGTGTTTCCCGCAGCTTGTTCCAGTTTTTTAGCAGCCTTTAATAAGTTAGCGGCCTTATCCGTTCCTTTGATC
>JBASZP010000244.1:0-4782 GCA_049660965.1 Daejeonella sp.
TTGCTGTGTTCAGTAAGCCCCCGTTAAAACTCAACTGTACAGGTTTTAGGGTGGCGAAATAAATGGGTTCTTTTGCTCCGGGCAGTTCTATCACCGCATAGGCTTTAAACTCTGCATAGGTTGGGTAAAGGGTCATCTCATCGATCAGGATGGCGGGCTTATCGCCTTCACCGCCATTGCTTAACAGGCCAATGGGTAATTCATGGGGCTGGTCGGACTTTAATTCGCTGGTAATTAAGCGGCGGTTCTGTACCGTTTGCTGCAATTGCTTAATATGACTGATCAACGCATCGTTTTCCTGCGCCTGTATTTGCAGCGTCCTGCTGGTTAGTAAAATTCCCGTAACTATGAAACAGCGTAGATATTTGTTCATGCAGTATTTTTATAAAGTTTGATATTTATCTTGTTTTAATTCTATTAGTTCTACTTTTTGTGGAACTGGTTCTACTGGCTGGGGCGATTTCGCCCCAGCCAGTATTCTGTTTCCTTTTTTAAGTTTAAGTGAACACTAAAAGAACACTTAAGCTAGAGATTTAGGCTCCTCTGGCGCAAATATGCCGCTTTGGACTGTGCCAGGAGTAGTTGTGCCTTTTTCCTTTATTTTATAACTATTACTCATTTTACTTTAATATATAATTAGGCACAAGTAGCTTTTGCCCGCTTGCCTTACCTTTCATACTTGCGCCAAATCGGAGGACGAGACAGAGGTTTCTATATATTTATACTCTTTCAAATTTTCATCTAATAAAATATCAGAAGATAAAATAGTATAGTCATCTTTATAGTCTTGATAAAAAATACTATATGTCATAAAAATCTGATTCCCCTCTTTTTCATAGTTTCCAATAGTATATATTAAATTGCTATCATTATTTTCTTTATGCTTATTTAATACTTCTGCTGCTTTTTTATCAAAATCTAATTTTAAATCTTGATTCGTACATTTTACAAATTTCTTACTCAAAAAGAACTTAATGAATGTGTAATGCTCTGTTCTTACAAAGCCCCCCCATAATTATCTATATATATTTCAGGGTTAGCAGAAATATAAAAGCCGTTATATTTAATATCCATCATTTTACAAACATTTTAGTTGTTGAATCATAGGTATATTCATTATCGATTAATTTTTTTATTTCTCTTCCAAAGCCTGTGATATCATTAAAGAATAAATTAGGGTCTGATAACACAATTTTAACATCATTGAAACTGTTAACAGTAATACTTTTATTTTTTATAATTAATGATAAATCTATTGGATTAGAAGCGGACCAAATATCGTCTCCTCTTTTTATCGCTTCTTCAAGCCAAAACTTATTATATTCAATTCCAACAACATATTTAAAATGATATTCTTTCAAGGAGTCATTTAATAATCTATTTGGAGCTAAAAATGTGAAAACAAATATTCTGTTTTCACCCCAAACAGAATATTTAAATTCAACTGCATTTCCAACTTCAAAGTATTTACCACTAGTAATAGAAGTATCTTTTTTAATTGCATCAATAGATTTTAATTCTATAAAGAATAAGGGGTTAAACATAGGGCTGCTATCAGCAATTTTAAAGAAAGTACCATCTTTCATGAATACAATAAATTCATATGTAATACCTTCAAATTTGTGCCCTGCGTGCATATCTATCCATTTTGAAGCATCAGATACGTAGAAACCACTTTTTAAAATTTTCATTACTTTTTAAACATTTTGGTTGATAAATCAAATACATATCCATTGTCTGATAAAAGTTTTGTTTCTTTACCAAAACCTGTTAAATAATCGGTTTTGTTATAGTTATTTAAAAATAGTTTTAAGTTACCTGGGGTTAAATTTGATGGCAAATTATCTATCTGAGACAACAGTTTATTAAAGAGTATTGTAGCATCTAAAGGATTAGAAGCGGACCAAATATCGTCTCCTCTTTTTATCGCTTCTTCAAGCCAAGGTTTATTAAATGTATTCCAAAAATTATCAAAGTTACCGTTAGACACTATCAGTTCATCAGAAACGTTTAAAATATTAAAACCACCTTTTTTTGCTCCAAATTGAGACGTTTTTAGATTCCCTAATAATTCGTCACCTACAAGAGTCTTCATATCTCCTATTGTATAAGGATAACGAGTATAATTTCCAATAATCGTAGTCGTTTTTTTAGGATTTGTTATAATTTTTGCTCCACTTGAAACATTAGCAACTACATAACTTGGTGCTCCTGAAATTCCATGATAAATTTTTAGTTTATTTGATAAACTTTGCAACCCTCTTTGTGCTACAATTTCACTATTCGCTAATCCTTCATAAAACCCTAAGATCTCTCCCTTTTTATGATTTGCAAATAATAAACTTCCTGTTCCATTATCAAATTTTAAATAAAAGTCTTCATCTATTAAATGTTTACAACTTTTGCTTGTATTATTCCAAAATTCAGTTGCACTAGTTGCAGATTTAAACCCTTTAATGTTATTCTTCCAAGTAACAACAAGTAAATTCTGAGTTGCTTCAACAACATCTCCTGCCTTAGCTACCGCCCTCACCACCAACTCATCACCTTCCAAAGCAATTGTTTTTACATTCCCGGCCTCATCTATTACGTTTACAGTGTTTCCCGCAGCTTGTTCCAGTTTTTTAGCAGCCTTTAATAAGTTAGCGGCCTTATCCGTTCCTTTGATCCAGCCTTTGATTTTGGTTGCAGCGAGTTCCCCTCCACTTAAAACTATTGGAATTACCGTAGCTGCTAACTGACCACTGCGCCAATAATTGCCCTGGGTAGCATAAAATTTCCATAAACCGTTTACTACATTCACCCCCTTATCCAATGCCTGCAAATCATTACGCAAAGTGGGCGGACTTATTTTGGTAAAAAGCTTCTTCAGTTTTTCCGGTTCCTGGAAGTCTGATATATTAGGCGGGTTAGTGAGTAAACCAACCATATCTTTGGCATAACTCAGATAATTATCAGAGTTCATCTCAAGAATACCTTTTCCCAGCTCTTTTGTCCCTTCTATAGCGGCTAATAGATCAAAATTGGAAACCAGTCCATTGGTAAAGCCATACGTAATCTGCCAGGCTTTGTGAGTAACAGAAAGTGTATCAGGATATAATTTTAAAGCGATTTCTTCGCTGGTTGCACACTCCAGATGCGCAAACAGCGTTTTATATGATATGTATCCTACTTCCCTTACTTTGCTTAAAATAGGATCGTCTATTTTAAAGTAGGATGATTTAATAAACTCCTGATGTGCTTTAGATATCTTATCAAACGTACAGGGGTCATTTACTTCAAAATCAACAAACTCAAAAGGGATAATATTTAAACCCGGTTGCTGGTTTTTGTTTTCCTGCATTTTGGCGATCAGGGTAATCCCTTCGGCATTTTTCTTTTTCGTTTCTTCCAGCTTTTTAGCATACTCCGGATCATTAATATCCAAGTAAATAAGATTGATTTTAATCCCGGTATTCGCTTTAACCCTTGACAAGAAATTAGTTATTTTACTACTTTCAGTACTGGCAAATGGGCCTGTTAAAGGATCCAGAGCTAAATCCTGACACTGTTCATTGGTTATATTAATTGAAGTATCCCTCTTTACAGGTTTAATAATATTCTCTGGAACTATAGTATTGATGTTTGCCGGAATAGCGTATTTGCCGGTAGAAAGCCTATAGACACACTTAGTGCTCGTTGTTTCAAGAAATTGAACGGTTAACTCTTTCTTGCCTGTAATTAAAACAGGCTTCAAAACGGCTTGTGTTTTTTGGTTTTGATACCCCATAAACTGATCGTTCTGGAAGTAAGGCAAATACTCTTCATCACTTTTATTCCTATACCCGTAAAGGGTACCTGAAGGATATTTTTTAGAAGGTGCAACAAGTAATCTCTTTATATTAATATCCTTAATCTGGATAGGATATCCATTTATAGCAACAAAATATTCGGTTTTTAAATAGGCCCCTTCCTCATCCGTTTCAAACGGCCTGAATACTATATCCGGGTTACGCATGTATTTCCACTGGTAATGCCAGAGGAAGGAATTTGCAGAACCATAATCCATCAGGTTAGCTGTCTTTTCCTTTGTAGCATCTCCTAATACATCCCAGGTATGCTGCAAACTGAAGGCGCCATGCCCCAGCTCATGAGCAAGCCCACGACTTATAGCCCCCTCTCCTTTGGAGAGGGTCGGGGTGAGGCAAAACCCCACCTGCCCGCCGCGTACCATATAGCCCTGTTGTCCGGTATCGGAGAATTTATTGATCAGGAAAATATAATAAGTCCCGTCCTTCAGGCCTGCCTGTTTTTTGTACATCCCGGCCAGGGCTTTCTGCTCGGCAGTATAAGCGCTCATAGCTGAACTATTGCCTACATCCAGTCCGTTTTGGTTGGTATCCCAGTGCGTGGCGGGAACAAAGTTTGGCGCCAGCTCTACATCCCATTCTACTATGGCCTGCTTATAAACTTCGTTCAGGCTATTTTGAAGGGCGCTTTCACTTAAACCCTTCCCTGCGCCGTTAACAGGCACGATCATTACTTTCTTAGTGATCTTTTTGAAACTGGCGATGTTAAGTTTACCGAGATTGATACCCAGGTTTTTGTCTTTGCCGGTTTGGTAAAAAGCATACACTTCTTTATCATTTCCTTCCGGAGCTCCCAGCAGCTGGATAGTATAGGTATTTCCTTCCCGTTTAGAGCTGATAGTTTCCCCCGCACCATTACGGAACTCAACCTTATCGGGATCTATGGATGGGTCTGTAATTTGCAGTTCGGCCAGTACCTCATCTCCCCGGCCGC
>JBASZP010000245.1:0-6163 GCA_049660965.1 Daejeonella sp.
CCATAGTTCTATCGGTTTATTATGGTGCTGCCAGAATTGATGGTACTTTACATTGCTGCTTTTTGCTCCTGCTCTTTTAAACATCCATAGCATCCATTCTTTTCGTGATTCCTGTATGTTTCCGGCAATGGCTTTAACAAGTTGTTTGGATGTGTATTCTTTAAATCTTCCCAGTACTACATCAGGATTGTGGTTTTTTGCACTATAAATAAGGTGAAGGTGACTGGGCATAATGCACCAGCAATAGAGTTCTAAGCCCAGGTTATTTTTGCAATAGGTTAGACTTTCAACCAGAAGGTCATTATAAACAGGGCGTATAAATACATCTATCCAGTTAATTGTTGCAAAACTTACAAAGTACAGGCCTTCTTTGTTCAGAAATTTATATTTTCTGCTCATGTTGTTTATACTATATATTAGCTAAACAATATTAGTAATTGAACTAGTTGCACACGCGTGCGCTAGCTAGCGTTAGCTTATCCTGTCTTGTTTAGCCCTCTGTTAAATATTTCTTTCACCATTCCAAACATCATTGCCGAAAAGTCCTCTTTAAATTCCTTATTGTCTGAATAGAGTTTATAAAGGTCAAAGTTTGTCGTTATGTGTTTAAGCAATTCTTCACCGACAACTTTGTCGCTGGTTATTCTTGCATTTTGGTCGTCTGAATATTTTATTGAAGTAATTAACTCTTGATTTTGAGCAACGTTCTTTGCAACGTTTTCAGCCATTTGCCTAACCTTGTCCACATCCTCAAATTGTGTTCCGTAACGGTCGTTAAAAGTTTGCAGAATATTTGAAAGTCTGTCTATATCAGCATCACTTGTTCCGCCTCTCATATTTGTAGGCATTGGCTTTAAATCTTCGCCCTGCTCCATTACAATATCTATTGTTGCTTCCAATTGCAAACGGTAGCTGTCCATATCAATATTATCTAAAATGCCTTGTGCTAAATCAATTGGTGTTTCGCTACCTAATTTGTTTTGCAAATGGTTTAAGAAAATGTAAAGCCTTTCTAAATAGGGGTTTTCAAACGGCACAATTTGAGAAAGGAAAATGTACAAGCGAACATAGGTTTTAACCTTTGCTCTAAAATCTGCTTGCTGTTCTTCTGCTAAACCATTTCTAAAAATGGCGGTTGAACTGTCAAGCATTGCATGTAATTGGTCCACTGGAACATTAGCCAAAATCTTATCCGAAAATTCAACTACTTGTTCCCTTGTGTATACTTGGAAATTGTCCAAAGCATCTTGTAAGTCGAACAATTTATTTGGGTCGGTTGCTTCGCCTAAAATAGTGCTTTCAAAATAAGGCATGAATGCTTTCTCAATATCTTCTGCTGTGTTTGCAAAGTCTAAAACAAAAGTGTCCTTCTTTAATGGATGGCTTCTGTTAAGTCGTGATAAAGTTTGAACAGCATTTACACCACCCAGTTTTTTATCTACATACATGGTATGCAAAAGGGGTTGGTCAAAACCTGTCTGAAATTTATTGGCAACCAATAAAAAACGATATTCGTTTTTCTCAAATTCCGCAGGAATTGAGTTGCTTGAAAATCCGTTTAAATTGGCTTCTGTTTGTCCGTCAATTTCGCCAGAGAATGCAACAATGGCTTTGTATGGGCTATTGATTTTGTGCAAATATTCGTCAAAAGTTTTTTTATATTGTACTGCGTTGGCTCTACTGCTTGTTACCAACATTGCTTTTGCAAAACCGCCCATTCGTTTTTTACGAATTACGTTTTCCATAAAATGCTGAACAATTAATATTGCTTTTTTCTTTATGGCATGTTCGTGGCTTTCTACATAAGTCTTTAACTTTTTTTGTGCTTTTAGTTTGTCGTATTCTGGGTCGTCCTCAATTTTTTTGAGTAATGCGTAATAGCTTTGGTATGTTGTGTAATTCAGTAGAACATCCATTATAAAACCTTCTTCAATTGCTTGTTTCATTGAGTATAAATGAAATGCTCTGAATTTTTCTTTTCCATCTTCTTCAAAAGGAACGCCAAATAATTCTAAGGTTTTGTTTTTGGGTGTTGCGGTAAAAGCAAAGTAACTGGCGTTGGGCAACAACTTTCTTGACTTAATCAAATCAGTTATTAAATCTTCGCCTGTTATAGTGTCGTTGTTTTCGGTTTCTATTTCGTCATCTTCATTTGGCTTTGCTAATGCCTCGTTTAGTTTTCTTGCCATTTGCCCGCTTAAACTGCTGTGGGCTTCGTCAATGATAATGGCAAAGTTTGTTCCTGGCAGTTCGCCAATTTCTTCAACTATGTGAGGAAATTTTTGAATAGTGGTAATGATTATTTTTTTGCCTTCTTCTAATGCCTCTTTCAGTTGTTTACTTCCTTCGGTGATGGCTTCAACAACTCCGTTTACTTGCTGAAACTGTTTGATATTGTTTCTTATTTGAGCATCTAAAACTCTACGGTCGGTTACTACAATTACGGTATCAAAAATATTGTCTTTGCCCGATTTGTCGTGTAAGCCAACTAATTGATGAGCCAACCAAGAAATTGAATTTGATTTGCCCGAACCAGCCGAATGTTGAATTAAATATTTTTGTCCTGAACCTTTTTCTTGTGCATCTGCTAAAAGGTTTCGGACTGCAAGCAATTGATGATAACGTGGAAATATTAATTTCTTTTCTTTCCCCGTTTTTATTTTGCCTTTATCGTCTAAGTATTCTTTTTCTTCTGTTATTAGTTGGCAAAAGTTCTGAACGATGTCCGTAAGATTAGATTTAGTTAAAATCTCTTTCCACAAATAATCGGTTTTAATGCCGTCTTTTGGTGAATTTCCTGCACCATTGTTATACCCTTTATTAAATGGTAAAAAATAGGATTTCTCTTTTTTGAGTTGTGTACACATCCAAATTTCTTCGGTGTCCACCGCAAAGTTTACCATTAACCTGCCCAAACGGAAAAGTTCTTCGTTCGGGTCTCTATCTTCTTTGTATTGCCTTATGGCGTTTTGCACATTTTGTTTGGTCAGTTCATTTTTCAATTCAAATGATATTATTGGAATACCATTAATGAAAATCATCATGTCCAATGATTTTTTATCGATTGGCGAAAAATAAACTTGTCGCATTACCGAAAACAAATTGGATTGATACAATTTGTTTGCATCTATATTATAAGCAGAAACTGGCTTGTCATAAAACAGCATCAGTTTAGTATCTGTAAAGCCGTCCGTAATTCCCTTGCGTAATACTTCAATAATTCCTTTTGCTTGAATTTGGTCGTTTAAGCGTTTGATTATTTTTTGCTCGTAAAGGTCTTTATGATAAGTTTTTATTTTGGCAACGGCTTTGGGTTGTGTAGCTTCTAAAAATTGAAAAAGTAATTCACTATCTATGCAAGAAACACTATCATATACTTTGTTTTCACGAAGTAAATACTTGTTCTGCTCAACTAAATATTGTGAGATATGGGCTTCCAAACCTTTTTCTGTGGTATCTGTGGTCATAATAACTTAGTTGTTTTCCTCATAATAATAAGAGTAATCAATTCCTTTCATAAACATTTCTCGGCTGTGTATGTCGGTGGTTATAGCGAATTTTATCAATTTTAATAATTCGCTGCTATCAACAGTACTAATAATCATGGCATTCATGTAATTGCTTTTACTTATTTTGCTCCAATCTACACAGCATTGCAGTTGCTTTTTCAATAATAAATCTAACCAAATACGTGTGCTTCTGCCATTGCCTTCCATAAATGGGTGTGCAATATTCATGGCCGCATATTTATCTATTATTTTATCTAAATTATCATCGGGCATTGCTTCAATTTTTGCTAAATGTGTTGCTAAATAATGTGCAGGCGTAAATTGATAACTACCTTTAGAAATGCTTTTAGTTCTTAATTGCCCAGCAAAATCATATAAGCCACCAAACAAATAAGCATGAATTTGTTGTAACCCTTTGGTAGTGCCGACTGCAATTTCGTCAATCAAATTACTTTCAAAAAGGGTGTATGCTTTTTTCTTGCTTTGCCCGTCAATACTATTGTCGCTATATAAAAACCAATCTAAAAATTTCATTGCCCTGTTGTTTGGGAAATGTTTTGCCAAAGCAATAATTCCATCACTATCCAAGGTGTCGGTTAGGTATTTTTTACCGTCAGGTGCGGCTAATTTCTGTTGGTTAGTGGTACTCACCAACTCGCTTTTTTCTTTTTTAAGTTTGGCTTTCAGGTATTTCCAATAGTTACGCACTTTGGTATAGTCTGCTTCTTGGTTTAAAATGCCTACAACATCTACAACGCTAAACCACCATTTGGCGTATTGCTCGTCCCATAAGGCTCGTACTTCACGGTCGTCAAAAAAGCGAATGGATATTTTTTGCTGCTCGTTCATTCGTCTGAACTATGATTTATTTTGATTTTTTGATTGACTATGATTTTTGGGCTTCATTACTCGTTTAAATTGCAAACTTGTATTTCCAAAGTTTATAAGTAAACCGATATCCAAACCGTATGCCTCTAGGTAGTTGATGGCTTGTGCTAAATGAACATCTTCTAACTGAACGACCGCTTTCAATTCTAACATTATCTTACCTTCCACAAAAAAATCTACTCGTCTTGTACCAATTTCATCTCCTTTATATATAATTTTCATTTCGTGTTCTCGTGAAAATTCCAAACCCTGCAAATTCATTTCCTTAGCCAAAGCACGTTGATAAATAACTTCCTGAAATCCATTACCAAGAATGCGGTGCACTTCCATTGCACAGCCAATGATTTTACCTGTTAGTTCTGAAAGTGGATATTCCTTCTTTATCATAGTGTTCATTTAATTTTCTGAATCGTTAGTTAAACTTTCCATTAAACCATCTGAATCTTCAAATTCCTCCGAATCTTCAATTATAGTATTCATTAAATCATTAGAATCATAGTTCAGGCTATATTCTCTTACATCAATTTTTCCTGTTACTGCTTCTGCAATGATTGCAGTGCGGTATTCTTGAACCAAGGCTATTTCTTTTTCAATGGTGGTAATGGTTTTGTTGATGATGGCGGTTTCTTTTTCGATGTGGGAAACGATGGCTTTTTGCTCTTGGATTGGGGGAAGAATTATAAAAACACTTTGAACTCTTTCCACATTCAAATTATACTGTGTGCTTTTTATAGCAATCTTAAAAAAATGTGAACGTAAATTTTTAAGTTGATAATATAAAAATTCAACATCAATATTATCAAATGGTTTAAACCCAATTATGCTATCTGGAAAACAGGCGTTAAATTTCAATATTGCCACATCCGCAATATTTGCAGCAATTGTCATTACTATACTGTTTACTGGAAATTCTTTTGAAACTTCGTATCCAAATTCATTTAAAGTTTGACTATAAGTTTCAATGTA
The DNA here is from genome assembly GCA_049660965.1 of Daejeonella sp. GTDB lineage: Bacteria > Bacteroidota > Bacteroidia > Sphingobacteriales > Sphingobacteriaceae > Daejeonella. The sequence goes on from JBASZP010000245.1 coordinate 5,364, forward strand.
TTTATCAGAAGTTGCAACATTTCCTGTTTGAACAAATGGATATTGTCCATCATAATATTTAGGGTCATTTCTTGGTCTTGGTGTAAACTTTCCTCTTAAAACCTCCGCCACATACTTCAACTTTCTCACCTCCCAATGCTCTGGAATATCGCCCAACCATTCTATACCACTGGGTTTTGTTTTGGCATTTGGGTTTAAACCTTTGGTTACCGCATCATTTATAATTCCTGCTTTTTGTTCGTTCAGCAGTTTTATCAACTGCTTTTTCTTAAAGATAAAACGGTCTATTTTGGCGGTTTTGTAATCAAGGAAATTTGCAATGGCGGTTTGTTCAGAAAGAGGAGGAATAACCAATTCAATATTATTGAAATTTTGTCTAGTCAATATTTTTCTGGTTGAACCTGTACAAACTTTTGAAAAATATTTCAAAACAAAATAATTATTAAACAGATATTTTTTAAAATCAATATTCAATTCTTGTCTAAATTTTAATCTTACAACATGATAACTATGAACTAAATCATTAGCTTCGTATTTAATAACAGCAGACCTCCCAATATCCTCTCTTATTTCTGAACTTGGTGTAAAAACAACATCACCTATATTTACTCTAAATTTGTTTATTTGGTCATCTTTTGCAGAAACAACCATGAATTTTTTTTCACGGATTTCAAATTTAGGATTATTGTAAACGTCAAGAAAATTAACTAGCCTAACTTTTTTTTGGCTTTCGTCTATTTTTTTATCAACAGTCGATCCATTAAAATCGCCAATATTTCTTGCCTTTTTCACTTCCCAAT
>JBASZP010000246.1:0-2418 GCA_049660965.1 Daejeonella sp.
TGACATAGCGTTTCAAAAACAATTTATTTTAGACTACACACCAAATTTTATACTGTATTCAAGTAACGGTGAGTTAATCCATTTTTACAATCCAATCTCTTATGAATCAATGAATGATAATGTTATTGGAGATCTAAGAGACACATTTAATGTCAAAAGTAAAATTTTAATAAACAGACTACATCTTGAAAAGATGTTTGCTGAAAATAATATATCTACTGAAGAACTTTATGACTTAATAAAAATTCGACATGCTGTACACTTAATGACTCGAAATGAGATCAATGAATATGTTAGATTAGGTAAAAGTATTGATTTAGAATTAATGGAAATTGTTAATCAGCAAACATTTAAAATATCAGATCCTATAGCCAAATATTTAATTGAAATGGATGAGAATGATCCATTGTATGAACCTTATAATCAATTAACATTTTTTAGAAATATTCTGAATAATTCAAGAAATGAATTAAATGATATTGAATTTAAAGAAACACAAAAATGGAAGGTTTACTTTGAAAAAAAAGTTGTACAAAGTATGAATGATGCTTTCCCCGAAAGTAATTTTCATAACATTTCAGTTAGTAACACAGCAATTTCACAAAATGATCTAATGGAACAATTTTCATTTTATGCATCAAATTGATCGGGCCCCCTAATTGACAGGACTAAGATTATTAATTTAAAATGTAATTTTAGGCCATGAAACGGAAGTCATCAGAAGAAAAAGAGAAGATCATAAAAGAGATCGAAAAATTGGGAGTCGTAGAAGGATGCCGAAAATATGGTATCTCAGCCACGACGTATTATGAGTGGGATCGCAAGTATAAAGCTTACGGTATCAAAGGTCTTAGTGCTTATAATGTCAAGAGCGATAAGGAATATAAGCGTCTTGAAAAGGAAAATGCCCAGCTCAAAGAATTGGTAGTTGCTAAAGAATTGCAGATCCAACTACAGGCAGAATTGCTTAAAAAAAAGATGGAACAATGGAAGACAAAAGAGAAATAGTATGTAGCTACGTTGGAAAGGGTTTGCGTCTAAGTGATTGTCTTCAAACGGCAGCCATGAGCAAGTCGAGCTATTATTATCGACGCAATTACCGAACAGGCGGCAGGCACAAAACAACAAGTACCAAAAGACACGGAGAACCTATATCGGATGACCTAGTGGTGAGCGAAGCAAAAGCATTGTTATCAAAACCATTTATAGACTATGGTTATCGCAAAGTGGCAACCTATTTAAAGAGAGCAGGATACGAGATTGGTAAGAAAAAAGTGTATCGACTAATGAGCGAGCATAACCTTATACAATCCCCAAAAATACGATCAAAATCATTTGATAAAGAGATAATAAAACAAAAGCCAAAAGCTACTAGACCATTGCAAATCATAGAGATAGATATAAAATACGTATATATTGACGAAGAGAATAGAAATGCATATTTGATCACTATATTTGATGTATTCCACCGACAAGCATACAATTGGACGTTGAATTATAATATGAAAGCCAAAAGATTAATTGAATTAATATTAGAATTTATAGACGAACAAATCATAGGAACCGCCATTGATCCGAGCAAATTGGAGATCAGTTTTAGAACAGACAATGGCAGCCAATTTGTATCCAAGGTATATAGAAAATTGCTCGCTCAGTTCCATTTTAAAAACGTGTACATCCCACCCGCAACACCTCAGCTGAATGGTCACATCGAGTCGTTTCATAGTACGGTACAGCGGCTGGTATGCGATGGTTACGAATTTAAAAACCTAGAACATGCCAGAGAAATATTTACCCAGTTTTATGATACATATAACAATGAAAGATACTTGAGCTGTCTGTTGGATTATCCGCCAACAGCGTTTATAAAATATTGGCGACAAGGTATTATAGCTCAAAAGGAAGATAAAAATAAACTTATATTTTTCTTCAAAGAAGAAGGCAAAGAAGCAAGACAAGATGTTTTGGATACTTTACCCCCTTCCTTTGAAGTCAACCTGAAAAAGAATCAGGATTTTGTGTGTTCCCAAAACAAAGATATTGTAAATTTGCCTAAGCAAATTTACGCCATTGAAAAATAGTCCAGTTTATAGGGAGGCAGTGCAAAATTTAAAAAATATAGACAAAATTATCGCCTAAGATTTTTTATTTGACAATATATTCAGCGTATTTACTGAAGAACATACTGTCCCAAACTTAAATAACAACGGGTGTAATAAATCTTAAAAATGTAGCCATCGAATTAATTTTTTAACTTTTTCTTCCGATTAGCAATGTAAAGATAAATGTTTAAATATATCCATAAAAGTATTTCTTCATATTTTTTTCAGTCATCCTCTTCTAGAAAGAAAATCTCATTTACTGCTTTGCCAAAAAAGGCGGATAACTTCAATGCCAAGACTGTAGATGGTACATATT
>JBASZP010000247.1:0-4702 GCA_049660965.1 Daejeonella sp.
GACACAAAGTAATTATTCAGCCTTTGTACTTAAAATGACTATTGGTTTTATAATACTTTTTGTATTTCCAGGTATCTTTTTACATTTTACATATTATCTCCACCAGAACGGATGGGTTATAAAGGAATATAGTGACTATTTAGAAATATATATAAAAAATAATAAGCTAAACTTAATTAGGATTGACAAAAATAACATTAGTGAAATTAATATATATATGGCTCCCACTACTATTAATTATAACTCTACTACAGGGTTACCAGTTGAAAATTATAATTATGCTAAAATAACTATCCCTGAAATGGATGTGATTATTACAAATCTAATATATCCAGATATAAAAGCTTTAGTATCAAAATTTCCTGATATAAAGCTTAATTATCATAAAACAATATATGCTGATATATAAAGCTTATGCTTAAAAGAAATTCAATAATATTTGTCCTATTATCAATAATCTTTTTTGTGATTTTAGCTACATGTTACACTTTAGCATATAGATTTGACATGAATGTAGAAATGAATAAATCAATTGGGAATATAACTACAGCTATTACCAGAGTTGTTCTGTCCCCTACAATATTCATAAACTGGATTACAGGAACTAAAGTAAATGGAATAATAATTTTGTTAAATCTTATATTAAGTTCGTGTATTTTATCCTTAATACTAATGAAATTAATAAGGATTTGTAAAAATAATTGACTATTAGCCTTGAAATTAAATTACAAATGATTTTTAAGGAAGTATAACTTGATTTTATAAAATAACCTTAAATTTATATTACGAATATATTTTACTTATTACGATTATGAAAAAATTAAATTTAGAACAACTACATGCTGAGTTTGATGTTATTAATGAGGCCGAATCAAATTCAATTAAAGGTGGTGATTGGTTAGTGGATTTCTATAATTCACATGGTTCAGGCACGTATTCAGGAAGTCAGGTAATGGAATGGGGTAATGACTATTATGGCGATGGGGGTTATGGAGGTGGAGACTGGTGGCAGGGTAATGGAAACCCCTGTAATCCTATACAACTTAATGAGGTAGTAATCTCTAGTGGTAGCAGTGATATTGCATACTTTGATTTTGCTTGGTCAGGTACCACTAACAGGCTTGTCTATGCTTTCGAAGCTCTTTATAATGGATTTGTACTGCTTGGCAATGGAGGTGTTTGGGTTTGGAATAATTCAAACGATCTTTGGGATGTACATGGAGAACCGTACGGAGGATATTGAACTAAGGATTGCTCTTGTTAAAATTTATTTAAAAATACTAACTATTTGTAATCTATGCTATTTTCCTTTTTAAAGAAATCAGATAATACAGAACCTGAGAATAAAATTAGGCCTGTAGAAGTATTTGCTGGTGAATTATGGCAAGCTACCATGATAAAGAATATATTGGAGGATAATGGAATACAAGTTTTCCTCGAAAATAACCTAATGAGTACTATTGACCCTTGGATAGTTGAAGCTGGTGGTTTTAACCCCGCTAAAATTATCATTTCAAATTTGGATTACGATTTATCTGTCCAGCTTATTAATGAGTTCAATAATAATGAACCCCCTAATGACTTAGAGGAAAATCATCCATAAATAGTTAATGCAGGTGAAATTAACTCGGCAGTATAGGAATTCTATACCAAAGTGACAAATTATTAATATCATTACTTTCTTCTAAAAAAGAATTGAATTGCAAATAATCTCGTCTGTAATAATTTATGGAAAATAAAATTTTTCCCAATACTACTCTACAAGTATTCACCATAATTTTTTTAAGTTTTATTCTTGGATCTCCTATTCTTTTTCTTGAGAGATATTATTTTACTGATTTTTCTCAGGATGCAATAAAAACAATTTATTATATCGTATTCTTTTTAATCATTATAAGTGTAGTTCATTTAATCAATTTCAGATATAAAAGGAGAATAACCTACAGTTTTAATATTAACAATAGTATATCTCTATTACCTTTATTAGCAGTCATTCTATTTACATTTCAGGCGGGATTAAATCCATTGATGAGTAACGTTTTAAATTTTGCATTTGGTTTTAAAAATAATTTGACAAACCCTTTTGACTCAATAGTTATATTAATAGGCGCTTTGATTTTAGCCCCTATATTAGAAGAAATATTCTTTAGAGGTAGTGTCTTAAAAGGATTACTCACATCCTATTCAGCAAGAAAAGCAATTATAATATCAGCAATCATTTTTGCGGCTTTTCATTTAAATCCTTCACAAATTTTTGGGGGCTTAGTTTTAGGTTTATTCTTCGGGTGGGTTTATTATAAAACAAAAAGTTTAGGGTTAACTATTTTACTCCATTTTTCCGCTAATTTATTTGGATTAATTAGTGAATATATGAGATATAAACTTAGCAGTATAACCAATGACTCCATATTTAATATTTATGGGAGTATGTCTTTGTATATAATCCTTATTTGTTTAGTCCTATTTGCTTTTACTTTTCATCGCTTATATCAAAAATGGAGACTGTCAATTTAATAGAAGTTAAAGTGGTTTCGAAAGACGTTGAATATGTTGATTAAGTATTATAGGTTTTATTGCTCATCTTAATTTGGCTAAACTTTCTATTGGACTGTTTTTAAGAAGGTAAATCCCCCTTTTATTGCTCTGATTATATATATTAAAGTTTTTAATTAACAAAACTTCTTAATTCAATGAATAAGTATAAGGTTTCCTTTTGTACTACGTGTATGAACAGATTACAGCATCTTTCTAAAACATTAATTTCTAATATTAATGATAATACCGGTTATGAAAACCTGGAATTCATCCTTTTGGATTATAATTCATCTGACGGGCTCGAAGAATTTATTAATAAAGAATTTGATCTTTATATAAAAACTGGGCGCCTTATCTATTATAGAACGACAGAGCCTGAATTTTATAATATGTCTCACTCACGTAATCTTGCATTTAAATTATCCTCCGGTGATATTATTTGTAACATTGATGCTGATAATTTTACAGGAAAAGGCTTCGCTGAATATGTCAATGCAATTTTTAATGAAAATAATAATATCTTTTTAAGCACTCATGATGATAAGTTAAGTTTAAAAAAGGATGTATTAGGAAGGATATGTGTTAAGAAAAAGGATTTTTTTACTGTTGGGGGTTATGATGAAGCTATGCAGCACTATGGATTTGACGATTATGATTTTGCAAATCGTTTAATAATGTCAGGAGTAGCAAAACAGCAAATCGAAAATCCGATTTTTTTAGAAGCCATCCTACATTCTAATAAAGAAAGGATCTCCAATGGAATAGATGATAACAATCTTCAAAAACTGCTGATTAAATATCATTCGCCCTCTATGTCAGAATTAATTTTTCTATTTGATACAAAAGTATTTAAGAGGGCAACTATGGTTAATAACTATGCATTTAACGCCACATCATTATCATCAGTGAAACGGTCCACAGAATTTGATTTTTCAATTATGGAAGAAGACTGGATAAAAGGAGAATGGAAAGAATGTGGGAATACTATTCAACTGTTAACGAATTTAAATTGTACTGAAGAAATTGAATTTATAGATTCCATCGATGGTTCTCTATTACAATTTAATGAGGAAACAAAATACTATTATGTAATAAAAAACCCAAATACTATTAGAGATGCAATATTTTTTTTAAATCAACTGTCAAACAGGTTGATTATGGAAAAAAATCGTTTTAATAAAAGAACAAAAGTAAATCAAAGTGGGTTTGGAAAGGCGGTCGTATATAGAAATTTTTCATCTCATCCCCTATTAATTGCATAATGATGGAACATTGTACCTGGCATCATACTTCTATTTTCTACAATTCCTCCCAGTGGCATAAACTATTACAAAATTGTATTGGTCCTTTAATTACCTCAATGCAAAATCAAAATATCATAAGTGAATTTTATCTTTATCTTAACAAATATCAGGGAGACCATATTCGAATATCAATTAAGACATCTGAAAAATTCAATAATGATTTTTCATCTGCCTGGAAGTTTAGTATTGAAGAGTATTTATTTAATGAACCTTCAAATACATTACCTATTCAATATCCACTGACAATTTTTTTTTTAGATTTTCCTAATAATGTAATATTAGACAACTTATATAAGCCCTATCCTTTGGTAAATGAATTACTAAATGAGTTAGACCTGCAAAGTGTAAGGAAAAACATTTCTGAAATGATAATCAAAGAATTGAGTAAAGAAATTATAGATGCAGGAGCCCTCTTTTCGTTTTGTATTTATTTACAGTTGGATTTGATTAAAGCCGTAAATTTCAACAAAAAGAAGATATTAACAGAGGTTGAAGATATAATTACTCATTTATGTCGGGATTTACCTACAGAACAACTCATCATTATTGACAAGATGGTGGTAACTCTTTATAATAAAAATAGATCTGTTCTAAAAGAAATCTTTGCTGAAGTTTGGAATGATGATAGTAGTAATGAACAAAACCATTGGCTTATGGATTGGAGTAAATTATGTACAGGAATTTTAAAGAATGGGTACCCTACACCAAATCTATATGAGACAATAAGTAGTATTATATATAAACACTTGTATCTAAACTCTAGATTAGAGTTGATTCTGTCATCAAAACTAATCTACAATCTTATTTCTTCTTCAGAATAGAAATATTTGCAATAAATAGATGCCGGAAGTTACATCCATAAC
>JBASZP010000248.1:0-21229 GCA_049660965.1 Daejeonella sp.
GAACTATCCCTGGTGATTATGAGCCTGAGCCGCAGCATGGTGGGGGTGGCAATGGGCCTGGGAATACTGGTGACCTGGAAAATTACGATACTCCTGCCAATATGCTGAAAGCAAGTAAATTTTTAAACAAAATTGATGACTCACAATTAAGCCCTTGTATGAAAGCTGTTCTGGCATATGTTAAAAGCTTGTCCAATGGTTCTGTAGCAACTATTATTAAAAAGTTCTCAGGTACTATGCCGGGGTATAACTGGACAATAAAGGATGGAACATTACCTCCATTTACAAATGGCTCAACTAATCCACTTTATAGCTCTATAACAGGAACTGTAACCACTATATTTGATAGCCAAAAATTTATCAATGGTTCTGACTTAGCTGTAGCAAGAACTATTTTACATGAGTCTGTTCATGCGTATTTGGTAGCTTATTTTAAAAATGACAATGCTACTTACATGCTGGATTATGGAAAATTATTAGACAAATGGAATAATGTTAAAAATGCATCAGCGAATGATTATCAACATGATTTAATAACAAAGAACTTTGTTGCTGATATTGGTATTGCTCTTAAAGAATATGGAATGAACAGAGGATATAATCTTTCTGATCAATTTTATCAGGATCTGGCTTGGGGAGGGTTAGAAAGTACAAATGCTTTTATTAACTTGTCCAATAGTGATAAAAACAGAATAAAAGATATTATTGTGATAGAACATAGCGGGCTTGACCGTTTTGGGAATTCGCAAAATAAAAAAGGAAATAACTCTGGATGCAATTAAAAATTATTTAAGTTGATGAAAAAGCTGAAAATATGAAAAATATTATCATTTTATTGTTATGCTGTACTTTCTCTTCATGTAAAGTATTAAAAGAAAATGGGATTGTAAAAATTAATATAATTAAAACCTTTAATCAAGATAATAATAATCGGATCTGTTCTAATGTCAAATTTGTTATAATAGAAACTTCATCAGATTTGAAATTATATACCAGTCTGATCTGTATTGATAATAAATATTGCTTTAGTTATATGGATGCTAATGATAAAATTTGTTTACAAAAAGGAAAATATAGATTATCGGTAAATCATATAATGTATAAAAATTTTGTATATAAAAATCTGATTATAGACGACCCCCAATATGATTATTTAATAAAGATTGAATTAGACCCCAAAACAGAACCTTTATATTAAAGCTTAAAAGACTGTAAATTTTACTGATATGGCTTGGGGAGGTTTAGCTACTGATAACAGTGGAAATCCGACAGCTTTATTTTTACAATTAGTTCCCAGCTCAACAGATAGGAATCGCATATTAAATTTATTAAGCTCAGAACAAACCGGTTATGGTTTAAATAATAATTCACAACAACAAGCAGGTACCCCAGGAGGATGTTAATATGAAAAGATTGAAAATAACATTTAATGTATTAATATGTATTTTATTAGTTTCATGTTCATCCAAAACAGCATTTATTAAGGCGCAGAAAAGCACTGCAAAAAAATTTCCATTTGCAGTTTGTGGAGGATTTACTACAGCCAGTTTGAAAAACATAAATTTAAAAGATAGTGCAATAATTTATGGAAAAATCATTAATTGTGCTCAGGGGTTTGAAGCACCACGTGCTTTAATTAGAATTTATAATGAAAGATTAGATATGATTGATTCAGTTTTCACTGATAACAAGGGTCTATATAAAAAGAAGATTATTGCGGGTACATATAAAATTCATGCGAGTAGTTTAAGTGCTGGAATAATTGAAACTACTTACTTAGATTTTAATCCAACTGATTCTATAAATATAAGTTTGTTTTTAAGTGATTGGCCCTCAATAAAACATTAGAAATGAGAGTAAACTCAAATAACAATGAAAATTTTATATAAATTGTCTTTTATCAGTTTATTAGTAAGTATTAATATTCTTCTATCTTCTTTAGCCTATGAGGATAAGCAAGTTACTGATCCCGATTATAAAATAATTAAATCAAATTCTTTGAAAGAAGATAGGAGCATAGTCCATTTATCTGTATTTGATGAAAATAAGCAAGAGCAATATGCTTCGTTCGGGTTTCTATCAAAATCAAAACTTGTTTTTACCGCTTTTACAAATAAAGATGGAACTGCTACACTTACTATATTTAATTCTCATAAATTTTCAGATCTTGTTGTCACATTTTTAGGTTATAAAATGGTCAAAATCCCTATAAGGGAATTAAAAAGAAAGGAAACTACTGTCTATATTTATTTAAAAGAAGATAGGTTACAAACTGTTAATTAAAATTTATCTCACTAAGTTTACCTGTTAAATTACATAAATATATAAACAATAAGAAGTACAACTAATATCCTATAGGAAATTTACAACCTACCGCTATGTTTACATTAATCAATAATTCAGATTGTTCACATTAATTAAAAATATCATGAAAAAATTAGTATTATTCCTTATTCCATCAGCCTTATTGTTTTCAACCTGTATTGGCCAGCAAAAATTTAATAAACCCGAAGTAAAAGCAGAGAGCATTATTTTCAAATGTGAAAGAATAAATGATCCATCTTCTAAAACTATTGGTATTCATAATAAAAGTAATTACCTGGAAGAAAGTCAAAAAAACCACTTTGGTGAATTACTAAATAATATTCAACTATTAAACAGAACAAAATTTACAGAAGCTTTCTGGAACGCGTTTGGAGAAGTAAAACTTAAGGAATTATTACCGGAAAGAAATATCCCTATAACCTTTTACATTAACAAAACTGGAAAAATAATAGAGCTATCCTATATTCTTAAAAAAAATACGCTGATCACCCCTCGTGAGTTGGAGAAATTAGAGAACAATATTATTAAGAATGTATCATTTAGGCTTCGCCCTGAAGAAATTGTTAAGGGTGATTATTTTTTCCTTGTTATGAATACTAATTTCCAAAAAATAGTAAATAAAGACTGAATTTTAACAGTAATTAATAAGAAACCATTCGATACTAATATATTATATTGGCGGAACTGGTGGAGGGGGCGGAACTGTCCCTGGCGATTATGAGCCTGAGCCGCAGCATGGTGGGGGTGGCAATGGGCCTGGGAATACTGGTGAGCTGGAAAATTATGATACTCCTGCCAATATGATGAAAGCAAGTAAATTTCTGAACAAAATTGATGGTTCTCAACTAAGCCCTTGTATGAAAGCTGTTCTGGCAGATGTTAAGAACTTATCAAATGGCTTTCGCTGTTCGGAATGTTCCGCAGGGCATTTTCGCTGTTCGGAATGTTCCGCAGGGCATCCCGAACTAATTGATAAAAAGGATTTTTAATCCGCCTGTTACCTTTGCCACATAAAATACCTACTCGGGAAATATAAAATAAAGCAAAAAGTAAGGTGGATTGGAAATCCAATTTTATTGCTAAGTTCGGCATGCCTTTTAGAACATGCCGAACAGCGGTATACTTAATTCGTTAACCTGATTAAGTTAACAGATAGATGATAATTTTTGCGCCGGCTATGCTGGTAATCGAAAAGATTATTTTCCCATCGCTTTTTTATCCATATTCACTTTCCATTCGCCGTTTATTTTTTTCATTGGGATGCTTGGGGGGGTAGATACCGCTACTACAGCATTGTTGCCATCTATTTTAACCCCGGTTATTGCTGGTATGGGTTTAGTTTGTTTACCTCCGGATTTAGCCATTTCTTCCATCATCTTTAAGAAGCCTTCGCTTTCTTTAGTGGCATATTTGCCGGCTGCGCTAAAATCTTTCGCAAAAAATGCTTCCAGAAATTTAGTTGCAACTTCTTTTACTTTGCTTTCTTCCGTGCCCGCATTAGTATTTACTGAAGTAGTATCTTTTGATGCAACAGAATCTTTTACTTCTGTAACCGGTTTGTCTTCCATAACTGTTTGCTTAGTGGTATCTGTAACAGATACAGCGGTTGAATCCTTAGCAGATTTGTTACCGCCATTGTTTTGACAGGCTGCCATACTGCATATCATAGCAGCTAAAGGCACAAATAAGAATGTTCTTTTCATTTCATTTTTAATTTTAGAAGGTCAAATATACTGTTCAATTGTTATACTAACTTTTTCCGTAAGGATTTATTTTGTTTTATTCAGTCAAATCAAAGCTTTCCATAAACTTGGTGGTAAAATTACCCACACGGAAATTAGGGTCTTTCATTAACCGTAAATGAAAAGGAATAGTTGTTTTTACCCCTTCAATAACAAACTCACTTAATGCACGCTCCATGGTACAAATGGCCTCTTCGCGGGTTTGGGCAACACAAATTAATTTAGCGATCATTGAATCATAATTTGGCGGAATTTGATAACCGGCATAGACATGCGTATCAACCCGTACACCATGCCCGCCCGGAGAATGAAAATGGGTAATCTTACCAGGTGAAGGGCGGAAATTATTAAAGGGATCTTCCGCATTAATACGGCATTCAATGGCATGCATGGCCGGTTCATAGTTTTTACCCGAAATAGGAATACCGGATGCAACCTTGATCTGTTCTTTGATCAGGTCGAAATTAATTACCTCTTCCGTTACCGGGTGTTCTACCTGGATACGGGTATTCATTTCCATGAAATAGAAATTACGGTGTTTGTCAACCAGAAATTCAATGGTACCGGCACCTTCGTAATTTACTGCCTGTGCGCCTTTAATAGCGGCAATACCCATTTGTTCGCGTAATTCAGGCGTCATAAATGGCGATGGTGATTCTTCCACCAGTTTTTGGTGACGACGCTGAATAGAGCAATCACGTTCTGATAAATGGCAGACTTTACCATATTGGTCGCCAATAACCTGTATCTCTATATGGCGTGGATCTTCTACATATTTTTCAAGATATAAACCATCATTACCAAACGCGGCGGCAGATTCCTGGCGGGCAGAATCCCAGGCGGGTTCAAACTCTTCATCTTTCCAAACGATACGCATCCCCCGGCCACCACCACCGGCCGTAGCTTTTAAGATAACCGGGTATCCAATTTTCTTTGCAATCTCAATCCCTGCTTTTACATTTTGCAGCAATCCTTCAGAACCCGGAATAGTAGGTACTCCCGCTATTTTCATGGTTTCTTTGGCAGATGCTTTATCGCCCATGCCATTGATCTGCTCTGGTGTGGCGCCAATAAACTTGATACCATAATCACGGCAAATCGCTGAGAATTTTGCGTTCTCTGAAAGGAAACCATAACCCGGGTGTATAGCATCGGCATTGGTTAACTCAGCAGCCGAAATGATATTTGGAATATTTAAATAAGAATCTTTACTCGCCGGAGGGCCAATGCATACGGCTTCATCAGCAAAACGCACATGTAAACTATCCCGGTCTGCAGTGGAGTAAACAGCTACGGTTTTTACGCCCATCTCTTTGCAGGTACGTATTATCCGCAATGCAATCTCACCCCGGTTTGCAATAAGTATTTTTTTAAACATGGTATTCAATTTGAAAATAAATCAATTTGAGAATTAGTTAATTTGAAAATTTGAAAATTGAATCTATTCTCAAATTTTCAAATTGGAAATCTTCAAATTAAACGGGTTCTACCAAAAACAAAGGCTGGTCATACTCAACCGGACTTGAATTATCTACCAGAATTTTAACAATACGGCCTGATACTTCAGACTCAATTTCGTTAAAAAGTTTCATGGCTTCTATAATGCAAACCACCTGACCGGCTTTAACTTCGTCGCCTACATTCACAAATAATGGTTTATCCGGACTTGGCGAGCGATAGAAAGTACCAATCATTGGAGATTTTATAGTGAGATATTTAGAGGTATCTTCTGTTGCTGATGCAGCAGGTTTAACTTCAGTTTGTGCAGTTTGGGTTAAAGGTGGGGCAGCCTGCGGAAGAGTAGGAGCCGGTGCCGGAATGCTGGCGCTAACGTAAGTTGGGGCCTGATTCGTTTTTATGGTAATTTTAAACTCTTTCTGTTCAATAGAAACTTCATTTACTCCAGAGCGTGAAACAAATTTGATAAGTTCCTGAATTTGTTTAATATCCATTTTGTTTAGTTTAATGTGATTGAAATTAGTTAAGAATTTAAAAGTAAAATAAAAATCTTAATATCCGTTATCAGATTTTTAATAAGCCCATTTAAGGTAAACAGATCCCCAGGTAAAACCACCGCCGAAAGCCGCTAATATAACATTATCGCCTTTTTTAAGTTTGCTTTCCCATTCCCATAAACATAATGGAATTGTTCCGTTTGTAGTGTTGCCGTATTTTTCAATATTAATCATTACTTTATCTGTACCCACACCCATACGACTTGATGTTGCATCAATAATGCGTTTGTTTGCCTGGTGAGGAACCAGCCAGTCTACTTCATTGGCAGTGAGGTTATTTTTAACCATAATTTCTGCTGCAACTTCGGCCATATTAACTACTGCAAACTTAAATACAGCCTGTCCTTCCTGGTACAAAAAATGTTCCCGGTTATTTATTGTTTCATGCGATGCCGGTTTTAAAGATCCGCCGGCTTTCTGGTGTAAATAAGGTTTACCCGAGCCATCAGTTTTCATAATGGAATCTATAATACCTAAACCTTCTGTATTGGGCTCTAATAAAACAGCGCCACAACCATCGCCGAAAATGATACAGGTAGTACGTTCTTCGTAATCTATAATAGACGACATTTTATCGCCTCCCACTACTAAAATTTTTTGATGTTTACCTGATTCTATGAATTGAGAGGCGGTGGCTAATCCAAACAAAAAACCTGAGCAGGCTGCCTGTAAATCATAACCCCAGGCATTTGTTGCTCCAATTTTAGCAGCAAGTATATTGGCCGATGCGGGAAATACCAAATCCGGTGTAGTGGTGCAAAAAATAATTAGGTCAATTTCTGTTGCTTTAATTCCGCGTTTTTCTAATAAACCATTTACGGCATGAACGGCCATATCTGATGTAGCCAGGTTGCCCTTTAAAATTCTCCGCTCTTTAATACCTGTACGACTGGTGATCCACTCATCATTGGTATCAACCATACCTTCTAATTCTGTATTGGTTAAAATATAATTAGGTACGTAGCCATTAACTGCGGTTATTGCAGCATGAATTTTATTCATAAAGGATCAGATTTGTAAAAATTATTTAAAAGCTTCTTTGATTTTATCAACCAGTTTAGCTTCAATCATTGTTCTGGATAATAATAACATGTTTTTAATTGCTTCCGGACTTGAAATACCGTGCCCGATAAGCACCGGGGCATTTACACCTAAAATAGGGCTTCCTCCATATTGCTCATAGTTAAAGCGGTCAAAGAACTCATCTTTAAAACCTTTCTTGAGAGTTAGAACATAAAATGTTTCGGCTAATTTCAACATCACATTTCCTGTAAAACCATCACAAACTATCACATCGGCCTTTTCATTAAATAGATCACGGCCTTCAATGTTGCCAGCAAAATTGAATATTTTGGTATCACGCATTAAAGGAAAGGTGGCCTGGGTTAGCATATTGCCTTTTTCTTCTTCTTCACCAAGATTCATTAAAGCAACTTTTGGATCAGGCATGTTATAGATATGCTCGGCATATAAACTCCCCAATATTCCAAACTGCAATAATACATCAGGTTTGCAATCTGCATTGGCACCAACATCCAGCATAATGCCAAAACCTGATTTTAATTTAGGGACATTGGTGGCAATAGCCGGGCGAATAACACCGGATACAGTTTTTACACTAAACATAGCCCCAACCAGCATAGCCCCGGTATTTCCTGCGGATGAAAAGGAATCGACCTTACCTTCTTTTAAATATTGAAAGCCTAAACTAATACTTGAATTTGGTTTTTGAATAACTGCTTTTGTACCATGTTCGCCCATACCAATGGATTCTGTGGTATGTACAAAATCAAAAATATCCGGATTGATATTTTGTTCTAATAGAAGATGCAATGCCTGGTCTTTATCGCCAAACAATACTATTTTTTGATCTGCTGAGAGGAGTTTTTGGGCTGCAATTGCTCCCAAAACCGCTGCCTTGGGAGCAAAATCTCCGCCCATAATATCTAAGCCAATTTTCATATTAGAAAATTAACTTAGGCAATAGAGGTATTTTCAATAACCATTTTACCATTATAATACAAGTTGCCATCAACATTGTATGCACGGTGAGGTAAATGTACGGCACCGGTAGTTTGGCAAGTAGTTAAACTTGGCGCTTCTGCTTTATAATGTGTTCTTCTTTTATCTCTTCTGGATTTCGAAATTTTTCGTTTTGGATGTGCCATTTTTGCTTAGTGTATTAATTTCTACTTTTTTATTTTCTTTAATGCTTCCCAGCGTGGGTCAGCGGTATCTGTTTCTTGTGTATTTTTACCCGAGAATTGTTCTAATTTTTGGATCATTTCTTTATCACACCACTGTGTATTTCCTTCATCCTCACAACGGCTAATGTATGGAACTGCTAAATTCACATATTCATAAATTAAAGCAGATACATCAATTTCATGTTCGTTTTTTGTTAATACAATGATTTCTTCGGTATCATCCTCCAAATTTTCATCGTTTGTAAATTTAGCGATCTGACGTTCTTCAAAGTCAATTGCTAATGGGTAATTGCCCAGACAAACATCACAGCTTAGCTTTATTTCGCCCGAAATATGAAATTGCAGGATTAACATGGTTTCATGCTTCTCCAATTCCAGCAAAACTTTTAGCTGACCACTTTTTATTAATGAATATTCAAATTCATTAAAAAAAGCATCATCAACTTCAAACTGAAAGTTATGAACTCCAAGTTTTAATCCGGTGTACGGAATGCTATATTGTTGTAAGAATTTCAAAGCACGCCAATTAAGCCTGCAAATCTATGAAAATATTATTTAGTTGGGAAGTTTTTTTTGAATTTGAAATTTGCTATGCAGGTCGTGCAAATGAAGTAGATAAGGGTATATTCAGATTTATCTTACTGTTTTGCTATATCGTATTTAGTGTAAACAAATACTGTAAATCCTGTTTTATCCCGCTTAAAAGTTTCTGCCTGCCAGCTTTTAAACGGAAAAGAATCATCAAAGCGATCTGTTTTATAAAATTTACCATAAACCTTTAAAAATCCCCCATTTTCTAATTTAGTTGCAGTTTTCTTATCAAATTTTTGTATAGAATCAATTTGAGTATCCAGAAAAAAGCAATATTTAAGTAAAGAATCACTATTGCTTTTTTCTGGTAATGTATCAAATTTTATATAGTCGGACCTTTTTATAAAATTAGGGCGGTCAATAGCAGCCCAGTTAATATGAATTATATCAATTGTATCTTCTTTGCCTGTTATTGGAATATAATAATTGAACCGGGTTTTCTTATTCGATTCTTTAACAGAATTGCTCTTTTTAACTTGGTTAAAACAACTGGCAAATCCTACACACAACAAGAAAAGAATATATTGTATATATTTCATTGTCAAAACTACTATTTTTAATCGTTCATTTTGTGTTTGATATTCGCTTTTGATATAGTTAATTGTAAATTAAAAGACAAAAACATATCTGAAATTGCTTTAGGAGTAGTTTTAATTCCAGTTGTTCTTACCTATTTGAATTAATTCAGCGAAGTAATCTTTTTTATCAAATGACAGCTCAGTAATTTTTGTGGTAATTCTTTCTTCATTTTCAAGCCCTTCCTGACTATTATTGCCAAATCCATCACTATCTTCATAGGCAATATCTTTCCAGATTACTATATTATTCTCAATGACTAACCTGAAGGAAATGACCCCGCAATAGTCACAACCACAATGACAACGATATAATATAATTCTATCGCTTGTAAATTGATTTATCGGCTTGAATTCGCCCATAAACTGCTTAATTGCCATACTTTTCCTGTCTTTTGAGTAATCAAATTCAGTTTCATAAAAGCATAAACTTCTTTCAATACCAATTATTTCAGAAAGAGGTTTATGATCTATCAGAAATTCTGTAAGCAGTGTTTCTCTTTCTTCTTCGTTAATTTGATACTTAATGGCTGTTTTTTCAAAGCTTAATTTCATTGTGTTTCCTATTTTGCTTTAATCCCTGTCTCTGGAAAGTTTACTTATTTTAAGCGGATTTGATATTAATTCAGCACTTTCCCTGCGGCGTTTTACAATGTTTATGGCAGTGAATAAAGCTTCGCGGAAAGAACTTTCGGAGGCTAAATTTTTTCCGGCAATATCATATCCTGTACCATGATCGGGTGATGTGCGCACAACAGGTAAACCGGCTGTAAAGTTTACGCCATTATGAAAAGCGATTTGTTTAAAGGGAATTAAACCCTGGTCGTGATACATAGCGAGAACAGCATCGAACTGGCGGTAGGTATTATTGGCAAAAAAACCATCAGCAGGATATGGGCCAAAAGCGAAAATACCCTGAGCATTAGCTTTGGTAATTGCCGGAATAATTGTTTCTCTTTCTTCCTTACCAATTAAACCATCATCACCCGCATGAGGATTTAATCCTAAAACAGCGATTTTGGGTTTTTCTATCCAAAAATCTTTTTTAAGGCTGTTGTTCATTAAAGTTAGTTTGGATATTATTTTTTCCTCGCTTATTTTTTCCGAAATATCTTTAATTGGGATGTGCCCGGTTACCACGCCAACCCGGACATCATCACTTACTAAGAACATTAAAGAATCTCCCGAATTGGTTTTGGACTGTATGTATTCTGTATGGCCGGCAAATTGAAAGTTTTCGCTTTGTATATTGTGTTTGTTAATAGGGGCGGTAACCAAAGCATCAATATCTCCTGCAACTAAATCATCAACTGCTTTTTCTAAGGATAGAAAAGCGTATTTTCCACCATGTTCAGTACTTAAACCGAGTTCAATTTTTACATCTTCCTCCCAGCAATTAATCATATTAGGGCGTTTATCATTTGCCTGTTTGACATAATTAATCACATTAAAACTAAAATCATTTACAGAAATTGTTTTACGATGAAACGACGCAACTTTAGTATGGCCATATACAATTGGAGTACAATAATCCATAATCCGGTTGTCCATTAAGGTTTTAATAATTACCTCCAAACCAATTCCGTTAATATCACCAATAGAAATTCCAACCTTTAGTTTATCGCTCATGTTCTTAAATTATACGGATTATATTAAGTAATAGTTCTTGTTGAATTAATGGATGCAAAATAAAGACTTTAATCTAATTCTTGTATGTTATATCTTACATCTGATAGCTATTTTACCGTTATTTGTAAAAATAACCCTATAAATGAGTTTGGTAAAGGCAAAGAAACATCTCGGGCAACATTTTTTAACGGATAAAAATATTGCAGAAAAAATAGTAAATAGTTTAAAATCAACAGATCAATATCAGCAGGTTTTGGAAGTTGGTCCGGGGATGGGTATTCTCTCGGATTACTTACTTCAAAAAACGCAATATGAAACATATTTAATAGATGTTGATCCGGAATCTGTTAATTACTTACAAAAAAAATACCCTCAACTTGGCGATAAACTTATAAAAGGAGATTTTTTGGCCCTGAACTTTAAAGATATTTTTCTGGATAAGTTTGCCATTATTGGAAATTTCCCATACAATATTTCATCTCAGATATTATTTAAAGTTCTTGAAAACCGAAACCAGGTTGTAGAATTAGTAGGAATGTTTCAAAAAGAGGTAGCCGAACGCTGTGCCCAAAAACCGGGAAGTAAAGAGTACGGAATTTTAAGTGTTTTCTTGCAGGCTTATTATCAGGTAGAATATCTGTTCTCAGTAAAACCGGGAGTATTTAATCCTCCTCCCAAAGTGCTTTCCGCGGTTATACGCTTAACCAGAAACGATGTTTTAAAATTAGATTGTGATGAAAAACTGTTTTGGCAAGTGGTAAAAGCAGGGTTTAATCAGCGAAGAAAAACGCTAAGAAATGCATTGTCATCTTTAATTAATAAAGATAAAATGGATGATAACCCAATGCTTGATTTGCGGGCAGAACGACTAAGCGTAAATGATTTTGTAGCATTAACAAATTTTGTATCCTTATGCTACAAAGATATAAGTGAAAATAATTTTTAAGTATATTTGATTTAAATACATAAGCTCATAAATATTCAGGCAGAAAAATTGGAACTAATGCGGCTTTTAATTGAAACAGAAAGCGAAGAAATCATTAATGACCTGAAATTTGTCTTTAAAAAAAAGGATATGATTTTTGGGATGATCTGCCTGATGAAGTGAAGGAAAGTATCGGACGTGGCCTTAAAGATGTCGAAGAAAATAAATTATATGATCATGAATGGGTAATGCAGGAAACTACAAAAAAGTATGGCTTTAAAGATTCGTTGGACTAAGGAAGCAATAACTACCTACTTTTAATGAACAAAAAAATTCTCATAGCAGATGACCTGCATCCTGTATTTAAAGAAGAAGTTGAAAAGCTGGGCTTTGAGTGTGATTATCAGCCGTTAATTTCGAAGGAAGAAGCCGTTAAAACCCTTTCAGGTTATTTCGGACTGGTTATCCGGTCTAGATTTGTAAGCGACCAGGAAATTATAGATGCTGGTAAAAGTTTAAAATTTATTGCCCGTGCCGGCGCCGGTATGGATAATGTGGATGAAAACTATGCCAGTTCCAAAGGAATTATTTGCATAAATGCACCAGAAGGTAATCGTGACGCTGTGGCAGAACATGCCATTGGAATGCTTTTATCTTTAATGAATAATTTGTGCAAAGCGGATAGAGAAGTTCGTAAAGGCATTTGGAACAGAGAAGCAAACCGTGGCTGGGAGTTGAAAGGCAAAACGGTAGGAATTATTGGTTACGGAAATACCGGACAAAGTTTTGCACGTAAACTTTTGGGTTTTGATGTTGAAACTATTGCTTATGATAAATATAAAACAGGTTTCAGCGATGCTTATGCGCAAGAGGTAAGCATGGAACAAATCGTAAAATATGCTGACGTTTTAAGTTTGCATATTCCATTAACACGTGAAACACGGCAATTGGTTACGGATGAATACTTATTTCATTTTAAAAAACCATTCTTCTTTTTAAACACATCACGCGGAGAAATAGTAAACACCGAGGCGATATTAAACGCCCTGAAATCCGGTAAGATATTAGGCGCCGGATTAGATGTTTTAGAAGCAGAAAGTTTCCCTGCTTTAGCACAACAAACCTGGTATGAAGA
The DNA here is from genome assembly GCA_049660965.1 of Daejeonella sp. Lineage (GTDB taxonomy): Bacteria > Bacteroidota > Bacteroidia > Sphingobacteriales > Sphingobacteriaceae > Daejeonella. The sequence goes on from JBASZP010000248.1 coordinate 13,145, forward strand.
CCTGATGCAAAGCGAGAATATAATTTTAAGCCCCCATGTAGCGGGCTGGACAATTGATTCATATCGTAAAATATCAGAAGTGTTAGCAGAAAAGCTAAAAAATTTGCATTTCTGAAACCAAAAATATTATCTTCGTGTTAATATTGAGCAAGACTATATTGGCCTGTGTGCCGGCATAGTCTTGTTTGTTTTTTAGAGTATAGACAACAATAAATTTTGAGATATGGCGGATGTAACTTATTATACCAAAGAAGGATTAGAAAAACTTAAAGAAGAATTACATTTTTTAAAGACGGAAGGCCGGTCGCAGATTGCAAAAGCGATTGCCGAAGCTCGTGATAAAGGTGATCTGTCTGAAAATGCGGAATATGATGCAGCCAAGGAAGCACAGGGTCATCATGAATCAAAAATTTCTAAATTAACCAACGTTTTGGCCAATGCCCGGCTAATTGATGAGTCTAAAATGGATACAACTAAAGTATTAGCTTTATCAGTTGTAAAGATCAAAAACATTAATAATGGCGCTACCATGACTTATCAACTCGTATCTGAAACCGAAGCAGATATGAAAACGGGTAAAATTTCTGTTAAATCTCCCATAGCACAGGGTTTATTAGGAAAATCTGTCGGTGATAAAGCAGAAATTGCAGTTCCGGCGGGTAAAATTGAGTTTGAAATTTTGGAAATTAGCAGGTAAAGTAATCCTTATTGTATGGCAAGCATCTTTTCAAAAATTATTTCCGGCGAAATACCCGCACATAAGGTAGCCGAAACAGAACATTTTCTGGCCTTTTTAGATATACAGCCCTTAACTATGGGCCATGTTCTGGTTATCCCTAAAAAAGAAGTAGATTATATTTTTGACCTGGATAATGAAACTTATGCAGGCTTAATGCTGTTTGCCAAAATCGTTGCTGAAGGCATTAAAAAAGCAATTCCATGTATTAAAGTAGGCGTAGCCGTTATTGGTTTGGAAGTACCGCATACCCATGTTCATTTAATTCCTGTGAATGAGGTTAGTGATATGAATTTCAGCAAAGAAAAGCTGAAACCCTTAACCGAAGAATTGGCTGAAACAGCAAAAAAGATTAGAATAGCTGTTGACAATACACTCGCCTGAATAAATTCCCTGTTACTTTATTCCCCCTTTGGCAGGTTTGGATGCTATTCTTTTCACATTATCCTTAGCGAATGCATCCCAACCTGTATAACTTTTTTTATTACCTGAAGCAGTTATCTTTTGGAAGGAGTGGCAAACAGCAACAGCCAATCCATCGGTCGCATCTAAAAATTCCGGGCTTTCGGTAAACTTTAATAAAGTTTTAAGCATGGCCGCAACCTGTTCCTTTCCTGAATTTCCGTTCCCGGTAATAGATTGTTTTATTTTCCTCGGGGAATATTCAAATATGGGCAGGTTTCTGGATAAACCCGCCGCCATGGCTACTCCCTGGGCACGGCCAAGTTTTAACATAACCTGGATGTTTTTGCCATAAAATGGCGCTTCAAGAGCCAGGCAATCCGGCTTGTACTGCTCAATTAATGAAACTGTTTTTTCAAAAATATGCTTCAGCTTATCGGGGTGGCCATCTAAATGATCAAGCTTGACAACACCCATACAAATAAGCGTAATTTGAGTTTTAACCTCTTTAATCAATCCAAAACCCATTACACTGGTACCCGGGTCAATACCCAGAATTACCCGCTCTGTTGCTTTTTCTTTTAACATGTTTAACAATAGTACATATTTTAGACTTTTTATTTGTTATGTTCATGAAATCTTCCTGTAAATTTTAAATCCGTAAAGCTTTTCTTAACATTGTAAGCAAATACCTGGTAGATCATATTGAGCCGTTCAAACAAAAAAATTGTCAGCATTGTAATTAAGATAGTCATCCTCGCTTTGGCTTCTTATTTTATTTATACCAAACTTCACCATAATCCAAACATTTCCAATTTTAAAGCACTTGCCAAATACATTCCTGCACAACAGGTATGGATCGTTCTGGTCACTGTATTCGGTTTAATGCTTTTAAACTGGTTTTTAGAAGCCTTAAAATGGAAATTCTTAGTAAGCAAACTTGAAAAAATATCTGCCTGGAAAGCTATCGAATCCATATTCTGTGGTTTAACCTGGGCGGTATTTACCCCCAACAGGCTGGGGGAGTTTGGCGGAAGGGTTTTATTCCTTTCTCCCCGTAAACGGATCTCCGGCACTATTGCCATGAGCGTAGGGGCCATAGGGCAGCTGGTAGTTACCAATATTTTAGGCTCACTGGCTGTTCTATGGTTTGTTAACCGCTTCCTAAACCTTAACATCATTGTATTTTTCTGTTTAATTGTTCTGGTCATTATTTTCTGTTTGTTTTTTTTATTGTTTTTCTTCAATATTAAATGGGTGGGAAGCCTGCTTCTTCGAATTCCTTTCCTGAAAAAGTTTAAAAAGTTTTTCAGGATATTAGGACAATATAAAAAGAAGGAATTACTACGGGTATTTATTTATTCGCTCTCCCGTTTTACTGTGTTTACCACACAATATTGTCTTCTGATTAATTTACTGGCCCCTGGTATTTCATTACTTGACATGACCATGATGCTGTGTATTATGTTTTTTGTGCAATCATCCTTACCTTCTTTAGATCTGCTGGACGTAGGTGTAAGAGCCTCTACAGCTACGTACTTATTTGCTTTTATTACCCCTCAGGAAGTCGCCATTATGGCATCAACCGCCAGTATTTGGTTAATTAATCTTATTATTCCTGCTATATTAGGGTGCTTTTTCGTTTTAAAACTCAATTTCTTTGGTAAATACCGTTCTTAGTTTAATTACCTTTTTACTTACCCTGTGTTATGCGGGTGCAGTCCTCTTTTTTAGAAGAGGGTGGATAAATCTGCCCCATTATTATAAAAACAATAACACCTCTGTAACCAGTATAAGCGTTTTACTTGCCGCCCGTAACGAAGAAGAAAAAATAGCAAAGACCATTGATGATATTCTGGCGCAGAATTATCCAAAAGATTTACTGCAAATTATTGTGGTTGATGATCATTCTACCGATAAAACAGCCGGGATCATCTCATCATACGCCAAAAGAGGAGTGGAGCTGATCATTTTAAACGAAGACCAGCCCCTAAACTCCTATAAAAAGAAGGCCATTACAGAGGCCATAAAAATTTCCCGTGGCGAATTAATTATAACTACCGATGCTGATTGCCGGATGGGAACCGAATGGTTAAACACTATTGTATCGTTTTACGAACAGCATCATTTTAAAATGATTTCTTCCCCTGTGGTTTATTTTGAAGAGAAAAACCTGTTTGAGCGTATGCAAACCCTCGAGTTTTTATACCTCATTGGTTTGGGCGCTTCCACCATCGGGAATAAAATACCGGCTACCTGTAATGGCGCAAACCTGGCCTACCGGAAAGATGTTTTTTTTGAACTAAAAGGTTTCCAGGGGATTGACGACCTGGCATCAGGTGATGATGAACTATTCTTACATAAAGTTGCCTCCTCTTATCCGGATGGCATTGGATTTTGCAAATCGCGGGATGCCCTGGTATATACACATGCCAAACCAAACCTGGGCGAATTTATACAGCAGCGTAAACGCTGGGCCTCTAAAAGTGTACGCTATAAAAACAAAAGTGTGGTGGCTTTAGGCCTATCTTTTTGGCTTTTTAACCTGTTTATTATCATCAACTCTGTTTCCGGTTTTTTTAATCCCCTTTATTGGGATTTAGCCCTGATAAGTTTTGGAATTAAATTTCTTGTTGAGCTCCTGTTCCTCTTACCTGTATGCCGCTTTGCCGGACGCAGCAAGCTGATCTGGCTGCATCCTTTGGTAAGCAGTGTTCATATTTTCTATTTTATTTATATTGGTATTGCCGGTAATTCCGGTAAATACAACTGGAAAGGGCGTATGGTTCGTTAATAATGCAACTCCCTTGCTTTTCTCTGCTACAAGTTCAGGATTGCTATTCCCAGGTTGGAATAAGCTTCCGTAAGTAGAACAAGCTTTTTTATACCCTCTTCTATTAATAAGTAAAGTGAAGCGATTGATAAGCAAAGTGAAGCGATTAATAAATAAAGTGAAGTAATTGATAAACAAAGTGAAGCAATTGATAAACAAAGTGAAGCAATTGATAAGCAAAGTGAAGCGATTAATAAGTAAAGTGAAGCAATTGATAAGTAAAGTGAAGCAATTGATGAGTAAAGTAAATGACTCCACCCCTCTATTCACCCAGATTAGAATAATCTCCATCCCAAGCTCGAAAAGCTCTCTAAGTTGAAATTGTCCTTTCCTAAAGAAAAAAATACTTGTTCCTAACTGAGAGATATTTAGTAATATTGAAATTTAATTGTGGAAATATTAACCATAAAAAAGGAGTAGCCGAAAATCCATACGAGTAGGATAATTTAAATTAAAAACAATAAAAAGTGGATGCACACAAAGTAGACATGTTTATCATGACCAATGGCAAATTCTTTGAAGGCCATCATTTAATGCAGATCAGGGAACATTTGTTACAAATGAACGAATCAAAATGGGTATTAATACAAACCATGCAATTTAAAGACCCCACCCTTTATTTAATTGTTTCCTTATTTGGCGGCCAGTTAGGTATAGACAGGTTTATGATAGGCGATACGGGAATTGGCATTGCCAAGCTTTTAACCTGTGGCGGGTTAGGAATATGGGCCATTATAGACTGGTTTATGATCATGGGAGCTACCAGGGAAAAGAACATGGAAATGCTGCAGCAGGTTTTAATGTAATGCCTTTAAGCAGGAACAGGTTATATGTACTTTTAGCAATATCCTGCATGGCAGGGTACAGCTGGGTTTGTATGAGTTACAGAACAAATTTGGGCCACGCTGACAACGAGGTTGGCGTTTGTATCATTAAGCATGTAACACATATACCCTGCCCCTCCTGCGGTTCCACACGCTCTCTTGTTTCCCTTTTAAAAGGGAACTTTTTGGATGCCTTATATTGGAATCCAATTGGCTTAATACTCCTGGTAGTTATGTTTATAGCTCCCTTATGGATCATTTATGATTGCTTCCTGCAAAAGGATAGCTTATTTAATTTTTACAGGAAAACAGAACAAGCGCTTCAGCAAAGAAAGCTAGCCATACCGGCTATTTTACTCGTTTTGGTCAATTGGCTTTGGAATATTTATAAAGGGGTATGATCTCAGTAAAAAGTTTTGATTACCCGCCCGCTGATCATGAAGCGGAAAAGGCCTCTAACAGTTATTTAATGTCCCTTGTTGTGGTTATGGCCGGCTTACCTTTCCCGATCGTTAATCTTCTGGCAACATTATTCTTCTATTTAGCCCATAGAAAAGCAACTTTCTTTGTCCGCTGGCATTGTACACAGGCTTTACTCTCCCAGTTCTCTTTAGTATTCTTAAACAGCTTCGGCTTTTGGTGGACTTTATCCATCATCTTTGGTCATGAATTAGTAAGCAATAACTTTATTGCTTATATCATGGTCTTATTAATTTTCAATATAGCAGAATTGATCCTGACCATATACACCGCGATCAATACCCGCAAAGGAATTCATGTAGAATGGTGGTTTTATGGCGATCTTACAAACCTGCTTTGCAAACCTTAACATGAAAAAGCTAATATTTCAGGTTTTATTACTTGTAGCGGTATTCTTTACTGCCTGGTTTGTATTAAGCAAAATTGACTGGCTGGGTATTTTTAAAGTTAAGGGGAGGAATAAATGGGTGGAAAAGAAAATGGTGGTTTCACATAGCCTTTTAATCCCTGATGGATAATTATACTCCTTCCCAGCGCACCTGGAAAAAATTCAGGCGTAACAAGTTTGCTGTTTCAGGGGTTCTGATTATTGTACTCATGGTTCTTATGGGTTTATCAGGCTATCTGATTATGCCCGATAAAACGACTATGGCAAATGATATGCTCCTTCAGTTAAGCATAAAAAAGCCGGGTTCAAAGTTTACCATTCTAAAACTCCGTAAAACTGAACGCATAGATACTGCAAACATTTTTGAGAAGATGTTGTTCGGACAGCCCTCCTTTTATAAAAAAATACCCATTACTTCTTACCGCTTCAAAAGCGACTCTATTATTGTAAGGGAATATATTGGTGATGATGAACCTGCAGAAGAAAGCGCTTATGCTTTAAAAGAAGTTACTGGAAAAAAAGAGTGGTTAAGCAATCCATTTTCTGCCCAAAATCAGCTGTATGATTATATTATTAAAAATAATATCCAGCAAAAAACATTTTGGCTGGGTACTGATATTTATGGGCGTGACTTGCTTAGCCGGTTAATCCTGGGTATTCGTATCTCATTTTCTGTTGGTATTGTAGCGGTAATTATATCCCTGCTTATTGGTGTTTCTTTAGGCGCTTTAGCGGGTTTCTATGGCGGACGTATAGATGCATTTATAAGCTGGTTAATGAATGTAGTATGGTCATTACCCGCCTTATTACTGGTTATTGCTATTTCATTTGCACTGGGTAAAGGGTTTTGGCAAATATTTATTGCCATTGGCTTATCCATGTGGGTAGAGGTTGCCCGGCTGGTACGCGGACAGGTATTAAGTTTCAAACAGGTAGAATTTGTAGAAGCCGCAAAAGCATTAGGATTTAGTAACGGCAGAATAATACTCCGTCATATTTTGCCCAATATTGCCGGCCCCGTTTTAGTAGTCGCTTCCTCCAACTTTGCTTCGGCTATTTTGCTGGAGGCCGGCTTAAGCTTTTTAGGCTTTGGCGCACAACCCCCCATCCCAACCTGGGGCGGAATGATCAAAGAACATTATGGATACATTATTATGGATGCTGCATATTTAGCGATTCTACCCGGACTGGCCATTATGCTGATGGTTTATGCTTTTAATTTAGTTTCGCTTGGCTTGCAGGATGCTTTTGATGTAAAATCTAATAATACAAATGTATAATGCGAGCCCGGTGAATATCAGCAGTAAAATGCTCTGATTATTTAAGACAATAAAACCAGGGATATTTATAAAAGATACTCTGATAACTTATTGGTAAAAGGCTTTCTGCTATTTCATAAAGCGATAGTATTATAAAAACCACAGAGACAAAGCCAACGTAAATTCGTATATTTGGCCGATCAACGTTAATTATGATGAATTTCAGTTTAGGCTCCCGTAAAGAAGTATTAATGCATATTGAAAAATATATGCTTGAAAAAATGCACGAATATTTAAAGCCTATTGAAACAAACTGGCAGCCTTCTGACTTTTTGCCTGATTCCACCCGCGATACTTTTTATACTGAAATTAAAGAGATGAAAGAAAATGCAAAAGATCTTTCTTATGATTTAGTTGCGGTGCTAATTGGCGATACTATAACCGAAGAAGCTTTGCCTACTTATGAATCATGGTTAAGCATGGTTGATGGTATTTCCAGGGATGAAGAAGGTGGCTGGATGAAATGGGTGCGTCACTGGACAGCTGAAGAGAACCGCCACGGGGATCTGCTGAATAAGTATTTATATTTATCCGGTCGTGTAGATATGCGACAAATGGAAATCTCCACTCAGTATTTAATTGCCGATGGTTTTGATATTGGCACAGGACATGATCCGTACCGTAATTTTATTTATACCAGTTTCCAGGAACTGGCAACCAATGTTTCTCACCGCAGGGTGGCCTCTCTCGCTAAACGTGATGGTGATAGCTTGCTTTCAAAAATGTGCGGGGTAATTGCTTCCGATGAAGCCCGTCATGCTAAAGCTTATAAAGACTTTATGAACAGGATTTTTGAAGTCGATCCAAGTGAAGCGATGATTGCTTTTGAAGATATGATGCGTAATAAGATTGTGATGCCGGCACATTTCTTACGTGAAGTAGGTTTAAAAATAGGCCAGACTTTCGGGCATTTTACAGATGCTGCACAACGCCTGGGCGTTTATACTGCTGTGGATTATGTGGACATTATGAAACAATTAATTGCTGACTGGAACATTGAAAGTATGCGAGACTTAAATGAGGCTGGCGAAAAGGCCCGCGATTATGTTTTAAGTCTTCCCGCCAGGTTATTACGTATAGCTGAACGCATGAAAAACCCAACC
>JBASZP010000249.1:0-5658 GCA_049660965.1 Daejeonella sp.
AGTTAACAGTATATGGAGCCCCAAACATAACTACAAAGTTTGATGGAGATCTTAAATTTGGAAATAATTATAATGAAAATGATGATGAAAATAATGATGATTATAAACCTCTTGATTTTGGTTTAAATGTATTAGCTGGTTATCAATTAACTAACGGCTTTAACATAGGTGCTAATTATGGTTTAGGCTTAGCTAATTTAAATCCGTCAGGAAATTCTAATAATAAGGAAAGTAATAATGTGATTTCAATTTCTGTTGGATTTATGTTTTAATAAATCTTAAATTATATTTTTAAAAGCACCTTCGTCAGTTATGGCGAGGGTGTTTCTTTTTAACAGGTTTCGTATTATATCTTATTTTCTCATCTGCTGATGCCGTATCTCTACTATAGAAATTCCTGCCAGCAAACACTAATCATCTGTCTGAATTACCGCCATTTCTTATACTGGTTAATCAGCCCGTTAGTAGAAGAATCATGCCCATTTACGGCGGTATCAGTTTCTAATTCGGGTAAGATCTGGCTGGCCAATTGTTTGCCCAGTTCAACACCCCATTGGTCGAAGCTGAATATATTCCATATAATCCCCTGCACAAATATTTTATGTTCATATAGGGCAATAAGCGAACCCAATACCTGCGGGGTTATTTTTTTAACTAATATGGAGTTGGTGGGCCTGTTGCCTTCAAACACTTTAAAGGGCGTTAATTGTTCAATTTCCTGCGGGGTTTTTCCTGCTTTTTGTAGTTCGGCTACTACTTCATCATGGGTTTTACCATTCATTAATGCTTCTGTTTGCGCAAAAAAGTTGGATAATAACAGGGGATGATGATTACCCAATGGGTTATGACTTTGTGCCGGGGCGATAAAATCGCAGGGGATCAGCTTGGTTCCCTGGTGTATTAACTGGTAAAAAGCATGTTGTCCGTTAGTACCCGGTTCACCCCAGATGATGGGTCCGGTTTGGTAATCAACCGCATCGCCATTACGGTCGGTAGATTTACCATTGCTTTCCATATCGCCCTGCTGGAAATAAGCCGCGAAACGATGCATGTATTGGTCGTATGGCAAAATAGCCTGGGTTTCCGCATCAAAGAAATTAGTGTACCAAACCCCAAGCAATGCCAGCATTACCGGGATATTGCCTTTAAAATCCGCCTGACGGAAATGCTCATCCATTTGATGGGCGCCGTTAAGCAATTCGCGGAAATTAGCAAAACCAATACCGCAGGCAATACTTAAACCAATGGCGCTCCATAAAGAATAACGTCCGCCAACCCAATCCCAGAAAGCAAACATATTCGCGGTATCAATGCCAAATTCGGCAACGCCTTTTTCATTGGTAGAAATAGCTACAAAATGCCTGGCCACATCTTCTTTCTTTCCGCCGTTCGCAATAAACCAGTCGCGTGCCGAAAAAGCATTAGCCATCGTTTCCTGCGTGGTAAAGGTCTTGGAGGCGATCATAAACAAGGTAGTTTCGGGATCAATATTTTTCAGCGTTTCCGCGATATGCGTTCCGTCAACATTAGAAACAAAATGAAGTTTCAGGTGATTGCCGTATGCCTTTAAAGCTTCGGTTACCATTACCGGGCCCAGGTCTGAACCTCCAATGCCAATATTGACAATGTGCTGGATGGCTTTACCCGTATAACCTTCCCACTCTCCGTTGATCACCTGGTTGGAGAACTTCTCCATTTTATCCAATACCTGGTGAATATCCTGTAAAATGTCTTTTCCATCCACAATGAAGCCACTCTTTTGCGGATTGCGTAAAGCGGTATGCAGTACGGCCCGGCCTTCGGTTTCGTTTATCTTTTCGCCACTAAACATAGCTTCAATAGCTTGTTTTAAACCACATTCATTGGCCAATTCAAGTAATAAAGTTTGTGTGGTATGGTCTATGCGGTTTTTAGAATAATCCACCAGTATATCATTAAACCTGATAGAAAAATCATCAAAACGGGAAGGGGAGGAAGCGAAAAGTTCCCGTAAGCGCTTATTCTTAATTTGCTGGTAATGTTCTTTTAATTTTTGGTAGGATGCGGTAGCCGTAAATTTTTGCCTGGGTAACATATACTTATTCTTTTTGACGAAGATAAGGTATTTAGTAAAATGATGTGGTAGGCGATTTAATTGAAACTATATTATTTCAGCAATTGCTTTTCATATTTAGAGAAATCGACCGGGAAGAGATAAGTAAACTAAAAATCTTTAAACAACTCTAATAATTTCTCAAATCTATCATGCAATTCTTCAGGAGTTTTAGCTTCATCCAAAATAATTGTTCCCTGTGTAATAAATTCGGTTAATAATTTATAAACTTTTGGCATTTCTTTATTATCTGATAAATAAAACCACCTGTTTTTTGCTTTAATCAGCAGCGTTTTTTGAGACGTGGTCATACCATCACTGCTTTTATTAGTAACCAAAACTTGTGCTCTGTTTCCTCCAATAGTAATTTTCGCGGATTGGTAAGCCGTTCTATAATCGGGAGGGGAGGAGAAACCATATAATATAAAGTTCCCATACGATAAGGCTTCAGTAAAATCACTTCCAAACTTTCCCTCCCCTTTTTTAAGAAATTCGCGTATATCCGGGGAGATTTTTAAGATCGAAATTAAAGCGTTTAATCCTTTTTTATCTTCTTCATTAATCACATAGTACAGGCTTTTGATCTTATCATAATCCAGCTTTTCCATGGCTTGCGCAGATTGAAGCAGGAGCGCTTTAGGTGTTTCGGCGCCTTTATTTTGGGCGTAAACCTTTAGTGAAAGAGCAATCATACCAAACACTAAAAAACTTTTGAACCTGATCATATTTTATAGTTATTAAGAAATAATTCAACATTTTTAAAGATCAAATATATATGTTTATTAAATATTCTTTTCCATTCGACCTGTTCCTGAAATATTTCTACAAATTAAACAATAAAAAGAAATCTTATTTTTCACTTTGCCATGTGTTTTCCTTTTATCTTTTTTATAAGAAGTTTAATTATAAAATTACTTTAATTTTGAACAAGGGTGTTGATACTAAATATTGCAAACTATTATCTATTAAGTAATGAACTATAAACAACTATTCTTCCGGGCAGGTGTAACTTTGGCTACCTTGTTTTTTGCATTGATAAACTTTATGTCATTGAGCGAGTGGTGGAAAGTAGGAATTAGAAAAGATATAAGCGCTTACCCCTGGGGGCATATAGCAGATAACCCCTGGTATTATGATAATCCCTCACTTTACTCAACGGTTATGCTGAGCGAAGGCCTTTTGATGCTGGTTTTCCTGGCACTCGCCGTTTGGTTTATTGTTCAAAAACAAAAGACCAGAATAGCCTATTCACTTTTAGCCTGTACAGGAGTTTTTGTTTTAATGTTAATTAGTGCAGAAATTCAATAACAGAATCGAAGCTGTTCTCCTCTGTGTTTTATTATGCTACTCTAATAGTTCTATAAACAAATCCCTTTCTCTTCTTGTTAAAAACTATTCTGTAACATTCAACATACAGCATTGAAATTTTCATTTTCCTTTTAGTAAAATTGTAAAGATTTAATAATTCCCCTTATTATGAAAAGATTACTTACCCTTTTAGTTCTGTTCGGAAGCATTCCGCTCTTCGCCCAAACCAAGGCCGATGATGTAAAAACCTTTACCCTAAAGAACGGCATGAAGTTCCTGGTACTCGAAGATGGTTCCATTCCCAATGCCAATATGTATTTGTTTTACAAGGTTGGTTCACGTAATGAACATCCCGGGATAACCGGCTTATCCCATTTCTTTGAACACATGATGTTTAACGGCGCCAAGAAATATGCCCCCAAAATGTTCGACAGGACGATGGAGCTGAACGGGGGCGCTAATAATGCCTATACCACCGAAAATGTAACCGTTTATACCAACTGGTTTCCTTCATCAGCATTAGAAACAATTTTTGATCTTGAGTCCGACCGTATTGCCAGCTTGGATATTAACCAGAAAATGGTTGACAGCGAGCGGGGAGTAGTCCTTTCAGAGCGCAGCACGGGGCTTGAAAATTCGCCTTGGCGCATGTTAGGTGAAGCCATCAATGCCGCCGCGTTCCAGGAACACCCATACCATTGGTCTGTTATTGGTTATGAAACCGATATTAAGAACTGGACAAAAGAAGATCTGGAGAAGTATTTTAAAACCTATTATGCCCCCAATAATTGTGTCGTTGTTATTTCCGGTAATGTTAAACTGGATGATGTAAAGCGCCTTGCTGTAAAATACCTCGAACCTATCCCGGCAAACAATCCGCCTAAACCTGTTCATCTGGTTGAACCCCCGCAAACAGGGGAACGCCGCATCACCATACAGAAACAGGTTGCCACACCTTATATGATGATCGCATACCATACACCCGAAACAAAACATAAAGATTATTATGCATTGAGTATTTTAAGCTCAGTTCTGTCCAGCGGGAACTCATCACGTTTATATACCGCCCTGGTAGATAAAAAGCAATTAGCCACAGCAGTATTTACAGATTATTCTGAAACGTTTGACCCTAACCTGTTCCAGTTTTACACCGTTACCGCAAAAGGGGTAAAAGAAACCGACCTGGAGAATGCCGTTTATGAAGAGATTGAGAAAGTAAAGAAAGACGGAATCTCAGAGATGGAGCTGCAGAAGATCAAAAATCAAAAGTTAATGGAATTCTACGAACAAACAGAGACTATTAATGGTAAGGCCAATAGTATTGGTACTTATGAGCTGTTCTTTGGCGATTATAAAAAGATGTTCAATGCACCGGCAGAATATTCAAAAGTAACACTGGATGATGTAAAACGGGTAGCCAATGAATATTTCAAGAAATCTAACCGTACCGTAGGTGTTTTAAAAGCTAACGTAGAAGAATAAAGAACATGAAAACGACAATTAAAAATATACTTGCGCTTGTACTTGCAGTAATTCTGGCGAATGCCGTTACCGCACAAAATAAACCGGCATCATTCAAAGTTCCGGCTTACCAGAAATTTGCATTGCCCAACGGCTTAACCGTTTATTTAATGGAACAGCATGAAGTTCCCATTATCAGCGTATCGGCAATTTTACCCGCCGGTGCAATTTACGATGGTGAAAAATCCGGGCTGGCCTCATTAACCGCTTCGGGTTTGCAATACGGCACTAAAAGCTATTCTAAAACTAAACTGGAAGAAGAGCTGGATTTCATTGGCGCTGACCTGAACACCTACGCATCCAAAGAATCCGCAGGGCTATCCTCTAAATTTGCCGCTAAAGACCTGGATAAGGTTTTACCCATCCTTAAAGAAGTCCTTGTTGATCCCATATTCGATGCCTCTGAGTTTGAAAAAGAAAAGAAAAGAGTGTTAACCGGCCTGGAGCAGGCAAAAGAAAGCCCGCGTTCTGTAATTAATTCCTATTGGGACAGGTTCATTTTTGCAAACCATGTATATGCAAATCCCTTAAACGGAAGCCCTGCAACAGTAGGTAAACTGAACATAAATGACCTGAAGAATTTCTATCAGTCTAACTATTCCCCGCAGAGCTCGGCTATAGCTGTTGTGGGCGATTTTAATATGAAGGATATGAAGGCCAGGCTGAATAAATTATTCGGCAGCTGGAAGAAAAACAACCAGGCACAGAAAAACCTTGCTTCACAACCTGTAGAACCT
>JBASZP010000250.1:0-6492 GCA_049660965.1 Daejeonella sp.
GATCTGTTTTAAGGAAAGATTGTAATTTCGCCTGGTCTATTTCATAACTTACCGGGCGTAGTTTTTCAATAAATTCCAGCCCGGCAATATCTTCTTTCACATTCTTTTTAAAGCGCCCATCCGACAGTGCAGACCAGTTAACTTTACCTCCAATACTGGTTACAGAATTGTTACCAATACGAACCTGGTTGCTGGCAGTTGCTGTTGCATTATATCCGAGAGCGGTTGCATTGCTTAAATCTCCTGATAAAACATCAGCCTTATAACCTAAGGCAGTATTATTAGAACCCTTGTTATTGGACTGGAGTGACTGCACTCCATAGGCGGTATTATAATCCCCGGAGGTGTTAGCATAGAGCGAGAAATGTCCACTAGCTGTGTTATAATTTCCTATATCATTAGAAAAAAGTGCAGAAATACCAATTGCGGTGTTATTATCACCATTAAGGTTATACTCAAGTGCAGAAAGCCCAACAGCGGTATTATAGTTTCCTGTGGAATTATAGTTAAGCACATTATAGCCAATACCTGTGTTTCCGTCTCCGTGCAGGTTAGCGCTTAATGCCCAGCGGCCCATAGCTGTATTTTGTATTCCTGTAGTATTAGAATACAATGTCTTATAACCGGTCGCTGTATTATCACTTCCAGATGTGTTAGAATACAATGTCTGATAACCGATTGCTGTATTATCACTTCCTTTTGTATTAGTAGAAAGTGCAAAATAACCATCTGCTGTGTTATGATTGCCTGTTTCATTCAGATAAAGTGCACCATAGCCATTAGCAGTATTCTCTGATCCTGTTAAGTTGCTATAAAGTGCATCTTTACCATTAGCTGTGTTATAATTTCCCTTTGTATTTGAATAGAGTGCACTCATTCCGGTAGCGGTATTATATAACCCTGTGGTATTTTTGTTTAGTGCGGTATAACCATTAGCTGTATTACCATTCCCTGTGATATTAGAATAAAGCGCACTACTACCATTAGCACTATTTTGATAGCCTGTGGTATTGGAAGCAAGTGCATAACTACCATTAGCTGTATTATTGTCTCCTGTGATATTTGATCCAAGTGCACTAATACCATTAGCAGTATTATTATCTCCTGTGATATTTTTACGAAGTGCAGAACTACCGGTGGCTGTGTTGCCAGATCCTTCAGTATTAGAAGAAAGCGTTTCACCCCCATTAGCCGTATTATAACTCCCTTTAGTATTTTGCCAAAGAGCATTTGCACCATTAGCAGTATTAAAAGTTCCTGTACTATTGCTGTAAAGTGCAAAATAACCAATAGCTATATTAAAGTCCGCTATATTGTTTTTAAGCGCCTGAAAACCAAATGCAGAATTGTTAGAGCCGCTAATAGAAACAGAATTAAGATTATAAGAAGTGTTTTGAGCCATTAAATGAGCGGATAACAGCAAAAACCCCATAAGCATAATAAGTTTTTTGCCTGTTTGTTTCTTACCTGATAAGAAAGCATTGTTTGATTTTGTTACGTGAAATTTTTTCATAATTTTTTGTTTTAGGTTTAAAAATGTTTAAATAATTATTTTAAATGAATAGGTAAACTTAATATTAATTTTAAGATTAAACTTAATTCATCATAAAGTTAATAGTATACTCTATCTGCTCGCTCGTCGGGATTTAATTAATTCCGATGCAATAAATAAGAAATTTATAATCCCCTGCCCGTTTCCGGCAACACAGGCCAGAGCAAGAATAGTTAGGCTAAATTTCTTTATTTCCCTGCTAACTATTTTTTATTTTTAACCGTTAATTGTTTTTGTGGACATACATAACCATTTTCGGGTGCTCCGCATCATTTCTGGGTGGTCCGCAACCATTTCTATGTGATCCGGACCATTTCTATGTGCTCCGCACCGTTTCCAGGTGGGCCGCAAACATTTCCGGGTGGGACATAACCATTTCCAAGTGGGACATAACCATTTCCAAGTGATCCGCACCATTTCCAGGTGCGTTTATATGATTTCTGGATGCGTTTATATCATTTCCAGGTGCGTTTCTATGATTTCTCGATGCGTTTATATCATTTCCAGGTGCGTTTTTATGGTTTCTGAATGCGTTTATGCCATTTCCAGGTGCGTTTTTACTATTTTCTTAATACCCTCCTCCCTTTATGTTATATCTTTACACAAAAATTAACAGTTTGGGTACTCCTTTAGATTACGGGCAGAAAAGTTATAATCATTACGGCGCTTATTTAAAGAATAAGTACAACGGAAAACGTGTTTATAAAATTATTGCCGATGCCGGCTTTACCTGCCCTAACCGCGATGGAAGTAAAGGATATGGCGGCTGTACCTATTGCAATGTCGACTCGTTTACCCCGGAACTTTCCAGGAAACTACCCACCATTAAAGAGCAGATTGAACAGGGGATGGAACGTGCTTTTAAAAACTATAAGGCCGAAAAGTTCATTATCTATTTCCAGCCCAATACCAATACGTATGCCCCGACCCATTATTTAAAAATGCTTTATGATGAAGCGCTGAGCATCAATACCGAAAGTATTGTGGGCCTTTCTGTCGGGACAAGGCCTGATTGTATAGATTTTGAGAAAGTAGCCCTTCTGGAAAGTTATGCAGACCATTTTGATGTGGATCTGGAAATGGGAATGGAATCTATTTATGATGAAACTCTGTTGAAAATTAACAGGGGATGTACCCACCGGGAATTAGAACATGCACTAAACCTTGCTAATAGTACTAAGATTGATATTTGTGTGCATACCATTTTCGGTTTTCCATGGGAAACACATGAAATGATGTTGCGTTATGCCGATGAAATTAACAGGTTTCCGCAAATTAAATACGTTAAGCTGCATCATTTGCATGTGGTAAAAGGATCTATTATGGGTTCCAGGTTTAACCGCGAACCTTTCAAATTATTTACCATCGATGAATACACCGATTTTCTGGCAGAGTTTATCCCTCTTTTACGACCGGATATTGTATTGCAGCGCATATTTGCTTTAGCGGATTTTGATCTGCTTATAGCGCCCAATTGGGGAATGAAAAAATCGGAGATACAAAGCTATATTGATAAAGGCCTGGAAAAAAGAGGGGTAATACAGGGAATAAATTATAGCCAGGTTCTTTTATAAAATCGTATAGTTTAGAAATAGATTTTCAGCAAACGTTCTGTAAAGGTATAGACCTTAAAAATTTGTTCCTGTAATATATTTATTGTTGTTTATTTTTTAGGAACTTGAGGATATAAAGTAAGTATTTTAAAAAGTGTCAAAACAAAATATGCGGTATTTTAATAGTTTTGCAGTATTGTTTTGATTGAATAGACTTAAAAGTAATAATATATGAATCTGAAATTTAATTGGGCAAATTCTTTTTCAGAAGGCTTAGCTGCGGTTCTGATTGATGGGAAATGGGGATATATTAATAAACAAGGTCAACTAATTATTGAACCTCAATTTACTGATGCTTCCGATTTTAATAATAATATAGCTATAGCAGGAATTGAAAATAAAAGATTTTGCATTGATCAATCAGGTAAAATTATTTCAGAAGAATACAGGCGGATTTCGACATTTTACGAGGGTTTAGCTGACGTTGGGTTAAAAGGGAAAACTGGTTATATAGATTTAAGCGGAAAATTAGTTATTCCACTAAAATTTTTGTCAGCACAAAACTTTTCAGACGGCATGGGCCCGGTATATATTGATAGTAAACAACTTGGATTTATTAATACGAAAGGAGAAATGGTTATTGATCCTATTTATCACTCGACGTATGGTTTTAATGAAGGAATTGCCGCTATTACAACAAAGAATGGACATGGCTATATTAATTATTTAGGTGAGCCCATAACTTCGTTTAATTTATGTTCTGCTGAAAGATTTTCAAACGGATTAGCTGCAGCTTGTTTTAAACGAGATACTGGTTATCATTATATCAATAAGGAAGGCGAAATAGCTATTGAAGGGCCTTTTAACTCGTGTGGTAAATTTGGTGATAATGGACTGGCTATCGTTCAGCCAATGGATAAAGCCGGAAAGGCCTTTGGCTGTATTGATCGATCTGGAAAAATGATTATTCCGGCAGAATTTAATAATATTGCTCCATTTTCAGATGGATTAGCAATGGTTGAGCGAGGCGAGCAGTCAGGTTTTATTAATGAACAGGGCGAGCTTGTGATCGGGTATAATTATTTTCGTAAAAATACATCAGGCTTTACTGAAGGGCTTGCCAGGTTTTCATCACTAAAAAAATTCGGTTATTATGGATTTATTGATAAAAATGGTGAGGAAGTTATAGAAGCTAAATTTAATTGGACTACATTCTTTTCAGAAGGCTTAGCTCCGGTTAAAATTAATGGTAAATGGGGATACATTAATAAATCAGGAGAACAGGTTATTTAGATTATTTGACTCCAAACAGCTCTTCTACTTTAGCTACCCGGTAGTCAAATACCTTTTTCAATTCTTTTTTAACCAGTAAATGTTGGGCTATCCGCCCTATAAAACCATAAGGCAGGGCATAATCTAACAGATCGGTCATCTCTATCCCGGCCGGGATTTCTTTAAAATGATGCTGGTGGTGCCACAGCGCATAAGGGCCAAAGCGTTGTTCATCTACAAAATACTCATATTCTTTCACATGGGTGATCTCCGTCATCCAGTTCATTTTTATTCCAAATAGGGGAGACACTTTATAAGTGATCAGCATACCAGGATACATTTTCTGATCGGGCTTAAAATCAGATGTAATAGTAAAACCTATCTCCGGCGGGGTAATTTTAGCGAGGTTGGCAGGTGATGAAAAGAAATCCCATGCAGTTTTTAAACTAACAGGAAGGTTCTGGCTAAATCTTAACGAATAAGTTTTCATGTCCAAATCTATCAATTTGAATAAAGTTCCTATCTGTTATTCTTCTACATAACTAACACATTGGTGTGGATACTTAAATAATAATTTGCAATTAGATGGATTTATCAGAATGAAGGAAACAGAAACCTATGAGAATCAATCTTTTCATTTTCCCGGAATAACAGCTGACGGATTTGCAGCATTCTCTGCTAAATTTACATATTCATCAATAATTCGTTCAAACTCTTTCTTCCTGGTCTCTACTTCTGCCATATCCTTAAAATATACCATCCGCCTGTCTTTATAATCCCCCTCCAGTAAATCTGATTTTATTCTTACAATAGCTTCATGATGAAATACCAGATGGACTCTTTTTACTGAACGGGGATTGAATGTAAGCAAGTCTGCACCCGTAATATAATAACTGGGTGCAGACCATTTTATTCTTTCGGCAATTTTAGCACTGGCATTCTTTATGATTACTCTTAGTGCCTCTATCTCTGCTTTTAAAGGATGCTCCAGTTGGAGCATATATGCAGTAACCTGTTCCGCATCACCAGGTTTCTTTAATGTCCTTTTTACTGCCGGTGTAGTATTTCTTGTAGTCAAAAATTATTTGGGCTGATGAACTTTTGTTTTAAACAAATTCCCCTCTACATCATAAATTTTCCATTCGCCAATTTTTTTGCTGTTTTTGTACTCCCCTTCATCATATATTACTCCGTTCTTATGGTAACTTTTCCAAACCCCGGTTTTATTTTCATTCTCAAAAAAACCGCTTTTCATAATATTACCATTATCACGATACCATTTCCATTCCCCTGTCATCTTATCATTCTCATATTTTCCAACCGCCTTTACTGTTCCGCTATTTAAATAGTATTTCCATTCCCCGGTTTTCTGTCCATTTTTTAATTCTCCTTCACATGCAACAGCCCCGTTCTTAAAGAACTCCCTGGACCATCCATTTTTTAGTTCTGTTTTGTTGTCGTATTTATTATCCATTTTCATTATTTGGTTATGTTAATTTTCCCCTTTATTTATCATGTGTAATACTTCTGTTTGGTTTAGTAAATATAGAAATAAAAACTGATTCAACAGAAAATACATTAAATATATACTGACTAACCCTATTATTATGGAATTTAACTAAATTTTTGGAACATGTAACTTTTAACTAAGACGGGTTTATGATTAACAGAACTAGTTGAGCATTACCCCGATAAAGTCAAAAGTTTTGGTTTTTAATATTCTTTCTCTATAGATTAAAGCTCCGTAATGCTAAAACTGTACCGGGCTTTTTGTGCTGTAAAGGTTATAACAATAAGCTGTTCTACGTTTTGCAAGTCATATTAAATTGGTTTATATAAAAGGATTTCATTTACCTTTGTATCCACTCTGATTAAAATTAGAAACCTTTTTTTAATATGATAAATGAACTGCAAAACCTTGAACTTGACCTTTTATTTAGAATTGATTTTAATGCCCTTGCTAATTACAGTGGCGAAAAACATTTTGACAAAAATTTCATTAAATTAAATACTCAACAATATATTGATAAATATAAATTCAAAAAATACTACTCCAGGGAACACCAGTATGTAAAACTCTCTGACCTTTCTGAAGAATTAACACCTTACTTAAAC
>JBASZP010000251.1:0-19675 GCA_049660965.1 Daejeonella sp.
CCGTTGGTTTGAGTGGTGCCATTTGTTAGCTGATAATATGCTCCGTTGGTTTGGATAGTGCCATTTGTTAGCTGATAATATGCTCCGTTGGTTTGGACGGCGCCATTTGTTAGCTGATAATATACTCCGTTGGTTTGAGTAGTGCCATTTGTTAGCTGATAATATGCTCCGTTGGTTTGAGTGGTGCCATTTGTTAGCTGACAATATGCTCCGTTGGTTTGGATGGTGCCATTTGTTAGCTGACAATATGCTCCGTTGGTTTGGATGGTGGCATCCGCAGGCTTGCGGAGTGCTCCGTTAAATTTGACGATGTTATGCTATAACTAATATACTGATCACAGGAATTGATTTAGAAATTGCGGGAGGGCATTAACTCCCTTATATTTCACAATAATTGAACTTTCTACAAGAATAGTACTGCCAGTTTTCTCAGCTTTTGCCGTTAATAAGGAGCTGTTGCTGATATACCTGTTAAGCAGTGGAAAGAGATTTTGGCTTTTAATCTTATCTAAATTCATCTCCAGAAAAAAGAAATAGTTGGAGTTTTCCCGGGAGGTATGATCAATGCTATATTTTTTAGTGCTTAACCAAAAATGATCTCCATTTTTAGAAGCATATACTGAATATAAAGGGAAGAATTCCTTATTAATTCTATGATCATCCTGAATTATATTTTCATTTTTTAAATAATTAAATAATCCGTTAGCATTTCCTTTTAATGAGATGGATAGTTCAGGCACCTGCACTTCTTTAAGATTTAGTTTCTCCACTTTCTCAAAATCATCAGTATAATTATATGTAATTACAGAATCTGTTTGAGTTACTGTATTTATCCATTCAGCATCTACATATCCTGTATAGTTTTTAAGTAAACTATCTGTTTGAAGTGCATAATTATTTAGGTTAAAAGTGCGGTGATTAACAAATTTATTGATGCCTGCATTTAGCCACATTTTTAATGTGGCGTCTTTAGAAAATATCCGGTGTGTATTTTTATTGGTTATCATCAACGAATCAGGGCATGCGAACTCTGCATTCAGGGTAATTTCGCCGTCTTTAAAATTAATGAAACCAGCATTAGTACTACTCAAATAATCAATATGATTAGTGGTCTGTTTTAGTCTTTTTATTTTGTCATCATCCTTAGTTAATATGTTTTTATGGTTTAACAGATCGGTTAAGATATCTAATACTTCTTCCTTGTTTACAGAATAGGCTATGGACATATTATTACTGGTATAGGCAATGGTCAGTTTGCCGTCTTTTGAAGTTCCAAGAAAGGCAGAATTATTAATTTTTATAAATGAGCTAATGTTTAGTTTTTGGCTAATAAACTGTTTAAATGCCGCGGTATCTGTAAGGGGCAAAGAACAGAAGAATGTACTTGCTGATTTTGTATTTACATTAAATAAAAAAATATTGGCCGGCATTTTAATTCCATTTCCTTTTTTAACTTCACTTCCTTTTCCTCCCTTTTCTTTTTTTAAATAATACGAAGGGTTTGTAATAAAATCAATAGCAAGAGTTTTATAAATTCCGTCAACATTAATTTTAATGATTGTATTTGCCTGTTTATGAATACGGTTTTTATAGGAATTATAATCTCTTAACTGAAGATACACCATAAAAAAAACCAGCAGCACTACTATAATTAGCGCTGCCAGTTTTGTTTTATTTCTTTTCATTAATTAGTTAAGCCCTTTTTCAATTATTGAGAACAGGTACTGTAAAGAATTAGAATAATTCCCCTGAGCCTGTATAAGCACTTCGCCCGAAGCGATGTTTCCTTTTAGTTTATTGGACTTCATATAGACATTTCCCATAGAATTAAAAATTGTATGAGCTCTGTCCCACTCCCGGGTATCTGAGGTATTCTTCATAAGAGAGATCATTTCCCCCATATTTTTCTGGCTGGAAAACAATGAAAAATTATTCTGTAATAACATGTTCTTATGTTCTTTAGAAATCTTTGCATCAAACCTGTTGGCAGCTATTTTTTCCATATCCGTTATATTGGTTCCTAAGAATATAATCCCATCCTTAATCATCACATATAAGTTCATGGTATTTTTAGGCAGGGTTATTTTGTAAAAACCGACATTTGCAGAAACTACCTGCTTTTTAATACCATACTTAATTAGTTTTTCTAAAAAACGGGTATCTTCGGTAGTGGTCATAAATAAAAACTCAGGAGTAGTTTCTTTCTTTACTTTTTCTACTTCTGTAGCCTTATATTCTTCATCATAATCATACGTTTTATAGGTAACTTCTTTTTGGGTAACTCCGGTAAGAATAAAAAGGCCATCACCTTTCAATACTTTGCTAATGGCTTCTTCATCTAATAAAAGAGAAATAAAATCTGAAGCCAGCGCTGCTTCATCCTCATATATTGAACTATATATTCCGGATACTAATTTTGGATAGGCTTCCAAGTATGCTTTTGAATCTACAGCATAGCCCATATATCCAATCATTCTGTCTTCATTGAGATATTTTATAAATTTCTTATTGAGTTTTCTGCTGGTTAATTTTTTATTAATAGCAACTTGTTCATCAGTCAATTCCATTTCTGTAGAAATACGTATGGCATCTTTCTCCATGAAGAGTTTAGCATTAATATTCCCAGAACCATTTAAAGTGGTAGCCTTTTTAAAAAGTGAAGTGGGGTAATATGGAAAATTGAGATAACTATAGAACAATTCTTCAGCATTGCCAATCCATAGGGTTGCTTCGGCCTCACTATCCAGGCTTTTCAGGTAAGATGCATTAGTCATTATAGAGCCCGAATTCTGCTTAAAGAACATATCTCTGGCCATTTGCTTAGTCCAGGCGATTAAAACCTTTTTCTGTTTAGCCTCCTTTAAATAGTAATAATCATTAGAATATGTATTATCGTAAGAAGCAGAATCGGTAATTGTAGTATCTGCATAAACTTCTATTGTTTCAACTTCTTCTTCTTTAAAAACCTTCTCCTTTTTTACGGTTTTAGCAGGTTTCTTTACTGCTTTACCCTTTTTAACTGTTTTGGATTTATTAGATTTTACCTTCGCGGATTTTGATTTTTTAACCACTTTGGGTTTTACAGGTTTACTATCTTCCTGGTCAGCCACGTTATAATCAGTAATTGGGGGTTCTTCTATCATCACTTCTGCGGTAGCTATATTCTCATAATTATAGTCTTCTTTTTCTTTCCACCACCCTAAACGTTTAGACACATCTTCCCTGTCAAAATAACTATATTTTTTCTCGGCTTTAGTTAACAATAACATGTGATTATCCCATATAGTTACTTCAGTAGAATCATACTGATTATAATAGGTTCTTACATTACCTTCCCTGGTAAATTTCCTGCTGTTTAACAGCTTGTCAAGTTTTTTCACATCTTTAATAGGGATAAGAAAGCAGTTATAACTAACACTATCAGTAGAGCGGTTATAGTAGTAAAAAGACGATCCCAAATCAAACCCCAGGTCCTCAATTTCCTGATAATTTGCATTGGCTTTTTTTGATGCCTCGGCTAATATTTTCTTCCCTAAAAAAGAATTGTTAAACTCTTGCACAGACAGTAATTGCAGGAGGTTGTTTCCTTTTACAGAAGCAACGGCCAGCGCATCCTGCGGAATTTTATACGCCAGGTCCTGCGCATTAACATATACGGATGTGCTGATAAAAAGAAATAATACTATTGATTTGTAAATCTGGTTCATGTTATTTTGATAATTGGATTTTATTTGAAATACTGGTTTTACCGTTAATTAGATCTAAAACAGAAGCTTTTAGCATAAGCGCTTTTTGTGATTTAGACAGATTTGCTTTTTTATTGTTATAAGAACTTACCGCATTTTCAAACCTGTAAATACTGGTATAAAAGGCATCTTTAAAAATATTTTTAACCTCTCCTTTTAATTTTTTATATTCGGTAGCAGCTTCACTGGTATATCGGTAATCTCTTGCAAAAACACTGGTGGTTTTGTTATAAGTGTACGATGAGCTATTTATCGATTTTACTTTCAGGTCTTTTAAGATATGCTGGTTGATCTGGTTAATGTTCGAAATATCCTTAAATGAAAAACTGACATTGACTATATAATTCTGTAAATCCAGGCTCTTTTTTACATTGGATATTCCTTCTGACTTTTTTAAATAATTAACCACTTCATCCAACTCCTGCTGTATTTTCTGTTTAGACGGAACTTTATAGCCATAAACGCTGTCTAAAAGCATAATGGATGCAACCTTTGTTTTACTGCTGCTTAAGTTTAAAGTAAGCATAGCGTTGCCGGAACCATTGTTTTTTAAGCTGATCTCTTCAATTACCTGGAAACAGGAGGAAAAACAAAAAAGGACTATTATAAGAATAATCCCTGCAATACTTTTATTCAACATAACAGAATATACCAGGCATTTTAATTTTTTGTAAAATTAATATTATTTACGTGTAATAATTCTAATAAAGAGAAGTAATTATACAGGTATTTTAAAAATTACTGATTTATTATTGCTTTATGGTATGCTGTTTTCTAATTAGCGATAGGTATTCATTCCACTACCATGGCATATACTTCTAAAACTTAAAGACTACGTATTGCTGGGTTTATACCCCAAAGCCGCAATTGAAAAGTAGTTTTTATATTAGTTAGAAGAGATTTAGTCACAGAAACTTAAAAATATCCTAGTGGATTTCTTAAATAAATATCCAGGAAAAAGAAAATGGCAAATACTACAGAGGCTATCCCATTAGTGGTAAAAAAAGCCCGGTCAACTTTACTCAGGTCATCGGGTTTAACCAAACGATGCTGATAAATCAATAACAGCATAAAAAATACAACGCCTGTTATATAAAACCAGCTAAGGGTAGTAAAAAATAAGGGAAGCGCTATAAAAATTATTGATAAGAAGTGTAAAAACCCTGAAACATGTAATGCATTCTTTTTACCAAGCCATGCAGGGATAGAGTTTAAGTTATTTTCACAATCAAATTCTTCATCCTGTAAAGCATAAATAATATCAAAACCGCTAACCCAGCATAAAACCGCCAGTGAAAAGAAAATAGGGAGTAAGGCAAACTCTCCGGTAATTACTAAATAAGCTCCAATAGGCGCCAAGGCTAATCCCAAGCCTAAAATTAAATGACAAAGTGGGGTAAAGCGTTTGGTATAACTATAACCTAAAACTATTGCTAAAGCAAGGGGTGAAAGATAAAGGCATAAACGATTAATGAATAAAGTAGTAAAAATAAAAAGCAAACTATTAATAATGGTAAATAGCATTGCTTCCCTGGACGATATCCTGCCTGATGGAATATCACGGCCAAGTGTCCGGGGGTTTTCGGCATCAATATCACGATCCAGAAAGCGGTTAAAAGCCATGGCCGCATTACGGGCAAAAACCATACAAAGGATCATTAATACCAGTTTTACCCAATTAAATGTATGGTTGGTGGTAGTAATTGCTAAAAAAAATCCAATAAATGCAAAGGGCATTGCAAACAGGGTATGTGCAAATAATACAAGCGAAAAATACTTTTTCATATTCTACCTATAAATTTGGAGTACTTAAACAGGAGAAACAAATTTCTTGTTCAAATCATGAATAAAAGTCAGAATTTCATCACGGCCATCCTGAGTTTCTGCAGATGTAATAAAATGTGGGGGTATTTCTTCAAAAATCTCTGTTAATGCTTTTCTGAATTTAGCTACATTCTGCTCAGATTTCATCTTCGATTGTTTATCTGCTTTGGTAAATACCAGTAAAAATGCAATTCCGTTTTCGCCCAGCCAGGTGCAAAATTCAATATCTATTTTTTGCGGTTCTAAACGACTGTCAATTAGTACAAAAACACATTGTAAATTCTCACGGTTACGAAGATAATAGCTAATGAATTTTTGCCATTCGCTACGGTTACTTCTGGAAGTTTTAGCATAACCATAACCGGGCAAATCCACTAATTCCCAGTTCTCATTAATTAGAAAGTGATTAATTAATTGAGTCTTACCCGGCGTTTGCGAGGTCTTTGCTAACCCTTTTTTTTGAACCAGCATATTAATTAAGGATGATTTACCAACATTAGAACGCCCAATAAAAGCATACTCAGGCATAACCGGTGGTGGTAACTTATCAGTACGGGTATTACTGCATTGAAATTCGGCGCTTTTAATAATCATCGGCGCAAAGGTAAAATATTGCCCGCAATGTTTTTTACCTAATAAACGGTAAAGAATATATGAAGTTTCCTCCTAACCTCAAATTTTAAATACTAAACCCGCTAATTTCTAAATCATTCATCTATTTGTTTTGCTTTCTCTATACACCTATTAATGTATATTTGCAGCCAGATATGTCAAAATCCGTTATCCCATATAGTAATTCAAAGGCAACTAAAAAAGAACAGGTAGCCAGTATGTTTAACAATATTTCGGGCACTTATGACTTTTTAAATCGTTTTTTATCGTTAGGTATAGATGTGATCTGGAGGAAAAAAGCTATTAAAGAATTACTTATCAATAGGCCTAAATATATTTTAGATGTGGCAACAGGCACAGGTGATTTTGCTTTTGAAGCTATAAAGATCCTGCATCCGGAAAAAGTAATAGGTGTGGATATTTCTGAATGTATGTTAGCTATTGCAAATGAAAAAATAGGCAAGCGTAATCTTCAGGATATTTTTCAGGTTCGGATGGGAGATTCGGAAAAATTATTGTTTAATACCAACGAGTTTGATGCGGTTACTGTAGCCTATGGTGTACGTAATTTTGAAAATGTGGAAAGAGGTTTGGAAGATATGTTGAGAGTATTAAAACCAGACGGAAAAGCAGTAATTCTTGAGTTTTCAAAGCCTAAAATATTTCCTGTGAAACAGCTATATAATTTCTATTTTAAATACATTACACCAACTATTGGCAAACTATTCTCTAAAGACTCAAGCGCTTATACTTACTTGCCCGAATCTGTGGCTGCCTTTCCGGATGGAGAAAATTTTATAACATTAATGGAGAAAGTAGGATTTCAAAATACCAAATGCCGTTCTTTAGCGTTTGGAATTTGTTCCATTTATACCGGCGTTAAATGACCAGGCACTTTTATTTTATACTTTTTATAGCTATTATTTTAAGTTTAAACTCCACTGCTCAGCAAAATTGGGGTGGAGGTATTGATGATGAACCTTATCATTTTGGGTTTACGTTTCAATATGTATCATCAGATTTTAAAGTTTTAAAGAAAGAAAACTGGCGTGATCCATTTTTAGATCCGATGGATCAAAGCCTGGTTAAAGGTTTTTTATATAATATTAGTGCACCGGTGTCGCCGGGCTTTGGTTTGGGTTTGGTAACTGATTTGCGTGTTGGTACACATGCTGATATTCGTTTTACACCTGCTTTGGTATTTTCAGACCGTTTAGTAGATTATCATTATGTTGCTGATGTAGAAGACAGAGACCCCGCTAATTATACACAGCGTAAAATTCAGGCCACAGTAATAGATTTCCCTCTTGGGATAAAGATAAAATCAGATCGCAGAAAAAACTTTAGAGCATATTTAATTGGCGGTGCAAAATATTCTTTAGATATTGTTTCAAAGAAAAAAACAGATGATGCCATCCTTATTTTACAGGAAAAATTCTTAAAAAACAATAAAAATATATGGTGGTATGAAGTTGGGGTTGGTTTTGATCTGTATTTGGAATATTTTAAACTCTCTCCCGAATTAAAACTGTCTAATTCCTTTAAAAGTGTATTGAAGCCGGAAAACAATCCTTACTCCGCTCCTATTGATAAATTATTTCTTCGCAATCTGCAATTCAGCCTGTATTTTGAATAGTCCAATAGCAGAAAAAGTGTAATTTTGGCAAATAAATTATAATATGACGCCAAAAATTGCTCTGATAAGTGGCGCAACATCTGGAATAGGTGAAGCATGTGCCCGACTATTTGCACAGCAAAATTATAACCTCATATTAATAGCCCGCCGAACAGAAAAATTACAAGCACTCTCTAATATATTAATAGCAGAATGTGGTATAAAAACTCAATTACTTACTATAGATGTCAGAGATAAAAATGAAGTACAGAAATTAGAATCTCTATCTGAAGAGTGGAAAATAGTAGACGTTTTGATTAATAATGCAGGTTTAAGCCAGGGTTTAGACCCTATTCATGAAGGTAATATTACAGATTGGGATGTAATGATTGATACTAACATTAAAGGACTATTATATGTTACCAAAATAGTTTCCAGTTGGATGGTAAAATGTAAATCAGGGCATATTATTAATATTGGTTCTATTGCAGGTAAAGAAACCTATGCAAATGGAAATGTATATTGCGCAACCAAACATGCTGTTGATTCGCTAAATAAAGCTATGCGTATTGATCTGTTAACATACAAAATCCGGGTAACAGGAATTCATCCCGGTGCGGTTGAAACAGAATTTTCCAAAGTGCGTTTTAAAGGTGATACAGATCGTGCTAAAAAAGTTTATCATGGTTTTGAACCATTACAGCCTCAGGATGTTGCAGAAACTATCTGGTTTGCAGTAAGCCGCCCGCCTCATGTAACTATTAATGATTTGATAGTAATGCCTACAGCACAAGCAAATACAACTCATTTATTAAGAGATTAATTTGATAAATGTGCAGATGAGTAAATGTGTGGATGTGCAAATGAATAAGTTTGCACCTGTGAAAGCGTTAAGCTGATAATTAATAATTCAATCATAAATAAAAAGTGAGAGATGCTACAACAACAAATAGATCAGGAATAAAAGTGGGTGTAGAAAAGCTTACCAATTCGTTTAGGATGAACTATAATAAATAGTCTACATATGCATAAGGAATTTTATCAGAACCTATTTGTAGAGCAAACTCATTTTTGCCCACTTGAGGTCGGAGAAACTGACTCCTCATCAGGATCCCGTTTTGGAGGAGTGCCTCCGGTATCTTTTGGCATCTTACCGCTGAAGTGTCCCGTCTGTAGCGGGCCAGTAGAGTATGTTCTGACACTTGCAAAGGATATACTGACTGATAAAATTGCACAGGGAAAAGCAATTTCTGTGTTCATTTGTCGGGACATTCATTGTAAACTTAAGAGCTGGCAAGTAATTTTTCCCTCATCACTCCTTATATTGATTCATAAAGACGAAGGGCGTGCACCTCAGGGAAGCTCTTCTGATAGCACATTTAAGGGTAGAAGGTTGTTTGCTAATGAGCTACGGCCAGGAATTGTTACATGTGATGATTCTGCCATAGGCGGCCGGCCAGGCCTCATTCAGAATAGTGGCATGAAAAAGGTGGAAGAACTGGCGAGACAAGGCTTTCAATTCCTAGCTCAGTGGTCAGAGGTCAGTTTACCGAATACAGTTGATGGTGGCACATATCCTTTCGGCTTTGGAAATGTATATTTATTTGCACCAATGAACCCGACCACGTTTATGCCGGAACTTCGAGGAATGATTTGTTTCTGGCAGAATAGTTAATTCCTATGATAGATCAAGCAAGAGAATAAAATTGTTTATCATTTAATTAAAGGGTTATAATGCAACCCAACGTAGCTAAAGAAATGCCTGTAGAGGCTAACTTGTAAATGAAATGAATGTACTAATACAAAATTTTGATCCGATAAAATAAATTTAATCACAAACTAAAAATACTATGCTACAGCAAAAAATAGATCAGGATATAAAAGCGGCAATGCTGGCTAAAAATAACGCCTCTCTTAGAGGATTAAGAGCTATAAAAGCTGCATTACTAATTGCCAAAACAGAAAAAGGGGCTTCGGATATTTTAACTGATGAAGCAGAATTAAGAGTTCTACAAAAATTAGTTAAGCAACGCAAAGAATCCGCGGAAATATATCAAACGCAAAACCGTCCGGACCTGTTTCAAATAGAGATGGAAGAATTAAAAGTAATTGAAGCTTATTTGCCCAAACAAATGGATCGGGAAGAAATTATAATTTATATAAAAGACGCTATTACACGTTCCGGGGCTTCAACAATGAAAGATATGGGTAAAGTGATGGGCTTAGTTAATAAAGAATTGGCCGGAAAAGCTGATGGAAAAACTATTTCTGAAGTTGTAAAAGAGTTATTAGGCTGATTAAATCCTCAAATTTTCTTTAATATTGCAAATAAAGCTTAATTTATAGTCATAAAATTAAGTTTTTATACTAATTTCACAATCAGACTTATATCTTAGCGGACAAGGTTATGTATCAAAAAATTCTATGGGGTTTACTATAAAAGAAGAAAACGGTTATAAATACATTGAAGAAGGTGAAGGAGAAGTTTTGTTATTGCTTCATGGCTTAATGGGAGCGCTTAGCAATTGGAGTGATGTGGTCAATGAATTTAAAGGCAAATACCGGGTTATTATCCCTACTCTGCCATTATATGAACTCCCCTTACTAACTACAGGGGTTAAAAGTTTAGCAAAGTTTGTAAACAGATTTGTAAAGTATAAAAAACTTGAAAACTTTGTTCTTCTTGGTAATTCTTTAGGAGGTCATGTAGGATTAATTTACACACTTAATTATCCTGAAAAAGTAAAAGCCTTAGTTTTAACCGGTAGTTCCGGACTTTATGAAAATGCTTTTGGCGGTTCTTTCCCTAAAAGAGAAAGCTATGATTTTATTAGAGAAAAAGTAGAATTCACTTTTTATGATCCCGCCACTGCAACAAAAGAACTGGTTGATGATGTATATGCGGCAGTAAACGACAGGTATAAAGTAATTCGTATTTTAGCTATTGCAAAATCGGCAATAAGGCATAACATGTCTAAAGATCTCCATAAAATTAAAGTACCCGTATGCTTAATTTGGGGTAAAGATGATAAAATTACCCCTCCGGAAGTTGCCCTTGAATTTCACGAAGTTTTACCCAATTCCGAATTAAACTGGGTTGATAATTGTGGCCATGCCCCTATGATGGAACGACCAAAAGAATTTAATTCGTTCTTAAAGAAATTTTTAGAGCGTATGAGTACTTAAATTATATGTTTGCACGAGAGCTATTAAGCGATATAATACCGTCTTTAAAACCATCGGACACTGTTCAGAAGGCTATAGATCGTATGATGGAATTTCGTGTAAGTCATTTACCGATTGTAAACAACAAACAATTTTCAGGACTAATATGTGATAATGATCTGATTGAAGTATTAGATTATTCCTTACCCGTTGGTAGTTTAAGCCTTTCTTTACATAACCCTTTTGTTTATGAAGAACAACATATCTATGATGTTATCCGCCTGTTCCATGAGCAAAAATTAAGTATGGTACCTGTTATAGATGTTAAAAACAATTATCTTGGGGTAATTTCTATTCATACTATAGTAGAATACATGGCTACTATAACTGCAGTTAAGGAACCAGGCGGGATTATTATTTTAGAGGTTGATAACCGAAATAATTCTTTAGCACATATTTCACAGATTGTTGAATCTGATAATGCCCAGATCTTAAGTTCATATATTAAATCTTTTCCGGATTCTACCCGCTTAGAAATAACATTAAAAGTAAACCGGATAGATATTGCACCAATTGTAGCCTCATTTTTAAGATATAATTATACTATAAAGGCTACATTTAATACTATAAAATCTGATGATGGAACATTAGACCGTTATGATCAACTGATGAATTACTTGAACATATAAATCCCTCCGCATGAAGATTGCAATATACGGCAGGCAATTTAATAATTCTGTTCTTCCATACGTACAACA
The DNA here is from genome assembly GCA_049660965.1 of Daejeonella sp. Classification (GTDB taxonomy): domain Bacteria; phylum Bacteroidota; class Bacteroidia; order Sphingobacteriales; family Sphingobacteriaceae; genus Daejeonella. The sequence goes on from JBASZP010000251.1 coordinate 11,721, forward strand.
GGTTTTTGATTGTTTGGCAAATCATAATATTGAGGCTTTTGTGTTTGATAAATATAGCCAGTTTATATCAGGTAAAATATTCTTCCCTAAAAAACTCCACACTTTTAAAAATTATGAAGAATTAGTTTTAGCAAAAGCTGATTTTATGATTGGCCTGGGTGGTGACGGAACAATGCTGGATACGGTTTCTCTGATTCGTGATTCACAAATTCCAATCATCGGAATTAATTTTGGGCGTTTAGGTTTTTTGGCGAGTATTAATAAAGATGATATTCAATCAGCCATTACCAGCCTGGTTAATAAAAATTTTACGTTAGATAATCGTGCTTTATTAAGTGTAGAATCTGAATTAAATCTTTTTGAAGATGAGAATTTCGCGTTAAATGATGTAACCATCCATAAACGTGATACTTCTGCCATGATGATTATTCATGCCTATCTTAACGGCGAATTCTTAAATTCGTACTGGGCAGATGGATTAATTTTGGCAACGCCTACAGGTTCTACGGCTTACTCCTTAAGTTGTGGTGGCCCAATAATTCTGCCCAGATCTAATAATTTTGTAGTTACTCCTATTTCACCACATAATTTGAATGTGCGCCCACTTGTATTATCAGATGCTAATGTAATTTCTTTTGAAATTGAAGGCAGAAGTTCGAAATACTTACTTTCCTGCGATTCCAGAACTGAAGTAATAGATAATTCAGTTAGAATTACTGTTAAAAAGGCCTCTTTTGAAATAAATCTAATTCGGTTGAATAATGAAAACTATTTATCGACGTTAAGGAATAAACTTTTATGGGGCATAGACACCAGAAATTATTAGCTATAAAACCCTTATTCATAAATTTTAAAATAAATTCGTCATTTTTTATTACCTATCCCAGCTAAAATCAAATAAACTTAATGCGCAGAATTCTATTAATTTTCTTTTGTTTCAGTAGTCTGCTTAAAGTTTCCGGCCAAACCTGGGAAATAGGAGGTGGAGTTGGCGGATCTGGGTATATGGGTGATATTAACCCAATAAAACCTTATTTAATAAATAATTTAGCATTCGTGGGGCAGATTAAGCGAAATTTCGATGGCTATTGGTCTCTGAAATTGAATTTTATGCAAGGCAGAATCCAGGCAGATGATAGAGATTCGCCAAATGTTTATCAGCAACAGCGAAATTTGAATTTCTATTCCTCTCTTACAGAAATATCAGCTCAAACAGAATTTAATTTTTTTAAGTTTTTACCAGGTGATATTTATGCTGTTGGAAACAAAAGATTTTCACCTTATTTATTTACAGGTGTTGGCGGTGTATATTTTAACCCTAAAAATAATGAGGGAACGGAATTACAACCTCTTAAAACTGAAAATCAGGGATCGCCTTACCTAAAATATGCAATTAGTGTTCCTTACGGAACAGGTATAAAATATAATATCAAAGGAAAACTGAACCTGGTTGGCGAAATAGGATATCGCACAGCATTTACAGATTATTTGGATGATGTTAGCTCACGAGGAGATTTTCTTTATAATGCTAAAAGAGATACTTATATGTTTGCAGGTATTAGCCTAACTTATACCTTTGTGTCCCAAAAATGCCCTACTTTTTAGGCTTAATAATAATTAATGAATTTACTTGAGCAAATAGATAAGAACAGATTACCACAGCATGTAGCTATAATTATGGATGGTAATGGCCGTTGGGCAAAAGAAAAAGGAAAATTACGTGTTTTTGGGCATAAAAATGGGGTTTCAGCGGTAGATGATACAGTAAAAGGCGCTGTTGAATTGGGTATAAAATATTTAACACTATACGCTTTTTCCGCGGAAAATTGGAACCGCCCCAAATTAGAAGTAATAGCTTTAATGGAATTACTGGTTTCCACTATCAACAAAGAAACTAAAACACTAATGGAAAACGGTGTTAAATTAAATGCGATTGGCGATTTGAATTCATTACCATCCAAATGTTTAGATCAATTGAATAAAACGATTGCAAAAACCGCTGATAATAAAACTTGTACATTAACACTTGCATTAAGTTATAGTTCACGGTGGGAAATTACAAATGCAGCACGTAATATTGCCATTAAAATAAAAGCAGGTAGCTTAAATATAGATGATATTACAGAGGAAGTTTTTGCAGCAAACTTAAATACGGCAGGAATGCCAGATCCTGAATTAATGATACGTACAAGTGGAGAATTTAGAATAAGTAACTATTTATTATGGCAATTAGCTTATGCTGAATTATATTTTACACCAAAACTTTGGCCAGACTTCAGGCGTAATGATCTTTTTGAAGCTATTCTGGATTTTCAAAAACGGGAAAGACGTTTTGGTTTAACCAGCGAACAACTTAATTAAATCCGGTAAACCTTATTTTATTAAAATTTCAATCAAATAAAAATATTAACCAATCTCCAGCAACTCAAATTTTTAACTTTAACACTTTTTAACAACTGATTGAGCTAATTTAGCGCAGTTAAATCTGCAGAATGAAAAGAATAACACTAATTATATTTTTCCTTGTATCCGGTATTACAGCAATGGCACAATTTGGCCGTACGGGCGGTTCAAAACCTTCCGGAACTGAGGACATGAGCTATTTAAATCCTAAAGAATACATAATCGGTGATATTACAATAACCGGAGCACAGTTTTTAGATAAGGATGTGTTGATAACCATTTCAAAACTAAATAAAGGCGATCGTATTATGGTTCCCGGGGATGCTACCTCAAATGCAATTAAAAACTTGTGGGCGCAAGGTTTATTTGATGATGTACAGCTAAACATCTCAAAAATTGCAGGAGATTCTATCTTTTTTAATATTAATGTAGTAGAAAGGCCACGCTTAACTAAAATAGAATTAAAAGGTTTACGTAAAGGAGAAACCGAAGATATACGCACAAAGCTGAATGACAAAACCGGCAAAGTTGTTAACGAGAATTTATTAAAAACCACTACTGATCTTATTAAAAAGCATTTCAATGAAAAAGGATACCTCTTTACTGATGTTTCTATTACCCAGCAAAAAGATGCGAACGAAGCTAATAATGTTATACTAACTATTATAGTAAACAAAAATGAAAAGGTTAAGGTAAACAGTATAAATTTTGAAGGAAATAAAGATTTTACAGACAAACAGTTAAAAAAGTATTTAAAGAAAACTAAAGAGCGGGCTTTTTACAGAATTTTTGGCGCAGGTAAATTTTTGCAGAATAAATATGAAGAAGATAAGCAAAAACTAATCGCTAAAATGCAGGAAAAAGGTTATCGTGATGCAGAGATTCTAAAAGATACTGTTATTCCTCATGATAAGAAATCTGTAGATATTAATATAAAAATTTATGAGGGACCTAAGTACTATTTTGGCAATGTTACATTTGCAGGTAATGCTAAGTATTCTACCAAGATTTTAAACACTATTTTAGCCATTAAAAAAGGTGAAGTTTTTAGTGAAGAAAAATTAACCAAACGCCTTAGCGGACCAACTGCAACTGGTGAAGACATATCTTCACTTTATTTAAATGATGGTTACCTTACCTTTAACGCAGATCCTGTACAATCAAAAATATATGGTGATACTATAGATCTGGAAATCAGGATATATGAAGGCCCGCAATACACCATTAATAAAGTTATTTTAAAGGGCAATGAATTAACAAATGACCAGGTTGTTTTAAGGCAGATTCGTACCAAACCCGGACAGAAATTTTCAAAAGAAGCAATTGTAAGATCAACACGTGAAATTGCCCAGTTAGGTAATTTTGATGATCAAAAAACTGAACCCAAACCAATTAATATTAACCCCAATGAGGGTACCGTTGACATTGAATATAAAGTTGTTGAAAAACCATCAGATCAAATAGAGCTTTCGGGTGGTTTTGGCGGCAACCAAATTGTTGGTACTTTGGGTTTAACATTCAATAACTTTTCTACCCGTAATTTATTTAATGCAAAAGCCTGGAAACCCCTGCCTAAAGGTGACGGTCAGAAACTCAGTATTCGTGGGCAAACTAATGGCAAATACTATCAGTCATACAGCTTTTCTTTTTCAGAACCCTGGTTAGGGGGTAAAAAACCTATTTATTTTGGAATAAGCGCCTTTACTTCATCTTCATCAAATGGTCGTAAAAAAGATGATCCTACACTAGACAAGATACGCCTAAACGGATTGACACTGACATTAGGTAGAAATTTAAAATTTCCTGATGATTATTTTCAAACCACTACTGCATTAAGTTTTCAACAATATAAATTAACTAATCACAGTGGTTTCTTATTTTCAACAGGAACAGCATATAATTTTAACCTGTCACAGACCCTTAGCCGTAATTCTGTTGATGCGCCTATTTATCCAACATCCGGGTCTAACCTAAAACTGACCCTACAGGCAACGCCTCCTTATTCTCTATTAAATAACATTAATTATACAACCGCTACTGATAAAGAAAAGTATAAGTTTACAGAATACCACAAATGGAAATTTGAAGCCCAGTGGTATCAGCGCATAGTTGGTAAATTAGTACTGAAAGCGCAAACACAATTCGGTTTCCTGGGTTCATATAACAGCGCTGTTGGCCAGTCGGCATTTGAACGGTTTAAATTAGGGGGTAGTGGAATGCAGGGTTTCGAATTCTTACAGGGGTCTGAAGTTATTGCTATGCGTGGTTATTTAGATAATGCCGTTATTCCGGTAGGTTTAAATACGAGTATTCCACAACCTTCAGGAAGCCCTATATTTAATAAGTATGTATTAGAGTTAAGGCATCCAATCACATTAAATCAATCTGCAACAGTATTTGTACTCGCTTTTGCCGAGGGAGGAAATACATTTAATACGTTTAAAGATTTTACACCTTTTAATATCAGGCGTTCTGCAGGTGTTGGGGCAAGGGTTTTCTTGCCTATATTTGGATTATTAGGTATAGATTATGGTTTTGCATTCGATAAAATACAAGGTGTTCAAGATCAGGGACGCCAGCCATTTACATTTAGTATAGCTCAATCTCTTAACGGAGGATTTTAATTAAAATAATTATGAAAAAATTTATTATTACATCATTTTTAGTAATATTTGCAAGCGCAGGTGTTTTTGCACAGCGGTTTGCATACGTAGACAGTGAGTATATATTAAAACATATTCCTGAATATACATCAGCACAAAAACAATTAGATGCTCTATCGGCACAATGGCAAAAAGAAATAGATATCTGTTTTTCAGATATTGATAAGTTATACAAAGCTTATCAGGCAGACCAGGTTTTGTTGACAGAAGAAATGCGCAAACGCCGTGAAGATGAGATAATTAAAAAAGAAAAAGAAGCAAAAGAATACCAACGTGTTAAATTCGGATTTGAAGGCGAGCTATTTCAACAAAAAACCAAACTGATTAAACCTATACAAGAACGTGTGGCAAAAGCCGTACAAACACTGGCAGAAGCACAACAATTAGATATGATATTTGATAAAAACAGCGATATTATGCTTTTATTTGCAAGCCCCCGTTTAGATAAAAGCAATGATGTAATTACCAGGTTAGGATATAAGCCAGGAGTTTTTCAAAGCACCAATAAATAATTAAATTTGAAACAAAAATTAAAAACAAAATATAGATAATGAAATCTTTAATTAAAGTAGCAGCAGTAGCAGGATTATTTTTCACAGTTAATGCAGTAAATGCTCAGCAAAAATTTGCGCATATCAATTCAAGCGATCTATTACAATCAATGTCTGAAATGAAAACTGCTGATGCAAATTTTGAAGTTTTTAGAAAAGCAAAACAAACAGCTTTAGAACAAATGGATGCTGAACGTCAGAAAAGTATAGTTTCTTACCAGGAAAAAGCGAAAACAGTAAGTGAAGCAAATAAAGAAGTATTAACTAAAGAATTAGAGGTTCTGGGTAAATCCATCCAGGATATGGAAAAGAGAATTGCCGATACCCAGGAAAAATCTCAGCAAGAACTAACGGATAAACGTACTGAACTTTACCAGCCAATCTTCAAAAAAGCAGAAGAAGCAGTAAAAACAGTCGCTAAAGAAAAAGGTTATGCTTATGTATTTGATATTTCACAACCTGGTGTTGTTTATTTTGATGGTGGTGATGATCTGTTAGCATCTGTAAAAACTAAATTAGGCATTTCTGCTACAACACCTGCTGCTAAGCCAAAGAAATAAGTAAATTATCATATAAGGATTTACCCTATATTGGGTAAAATATAATGCGAAGTCTTAATAAAAGGCTTCGCATTTTTTTATACTCGTTTTCATAACTGTTTTAAATAAATCTCAATCCCAGGCCTTTGAAATAGTTATTTTAGTGCCATATTATTTATCTTAGCAAATGAACTCAATATTACCTATCGGAATTTTTGATTCCGGCATTGGCGGGTTAACCGTTGCAGGCGCTATCCACCACCTGCTTCCAAAAGAACAACTAATCTATTTTGGCGACACAGCACATTTACCTTATGGGGATAAATCATCCGAAGCAATAAAATATTATAGTCTTAAAATCGGTAAGTTTTTACTAGATCAAAAATGTAAAGTAATCGTAATTGCCTGTAATACAGCTTCAGCCCATGCTTACCATGAACTGGTTCACTTTTTAGGAGAGCAGATACCCATTATAAATGTGATAGACCCTGTAGTTAATTTGATGTTACAAGCCCATAAATACAAGCGAATTGGTGTTATTGGAACGAAATCAACTATTAAATCTAACATTTACGAACGGAAGATAAAGGATGCAGATCCGGAAATACAGGTTTCATCTTTGGCAACCCCTTTACTTGCTCCAATGATAGAAGAAGGTTTTTTTAATAATACTATCAGTCATACTATTATCAATTCTTATTTATCATCGCCTAAATTAAAAAATATTGACAGTTTAATTTTAGCCTGTACACATTATCCTTTAATTAAAGATGAAATTAATGCCTTTTACAAGGGCAAAATTGATATCATAAATACTGCGGAAATAGTTGCACAATATGTTAAAAAACGGTTAACAGAATTAGATTTATTAAATCAGGATGAACCCAGAAAACATCAGTTTTATGTATCTGATTATACCGAATCTTTTGAGAGCAGTACCCGTTTATTTTTTGGTGAGAAGATACATCTTAATTATAAGCCTATATGGGATTAGCAATGCTGATTTTACCTATAAATAAATAAGATTTTCAATTGCAATCTGTTTGATTTAATACACGAATTTATTCCCCTTTAAAGGAATATTTCTTGTATTTTTGCGTGCTTATAGCTATCAATGAGCGATCAGATTAAACACGAATGTGGTGTGGCACTCATCCGCCTTTTAAAACCCCTGTCCTATTATCAGCAAAAATATGGTACCGCATTATACGGCCTGAATAAGTTGTTTTTGCTGATGGAAAAGCAGCATAACCGCGGGCAGGACGGCGCCGGTATTGCCACTATAAAATTAGATGTAAAACCCGGGAACAGATACATTAGCCGTTACCGGGCAATGGGTGCAAACGCAGTTGCCGAAATCTTTGAGCATGTACAAAGTAAATTTGCCGATGTTAATAAAAACAAACCCGAACTGCTTAAGAATACAGAATGGCTCAAAGAAAATATAAGCTTTACAGGCGAGGTTTTAATGGGTCATTTACGTTATGGCACTCATGGTAGAAACAGTATTGAAAATTGTCATCCCTTTTTACGCCAGAATAACTGGATGACCCGTAACCTGGTCATTTCGGGTAATTTTAACATGACCAATGTTGATGAATTACTGGATCAATTATTCGAGCTTGGTCAGCATCCCAAAGAACGTGTAGATACTGTTACGGTCCTTGAAAAGATAGGACATTTTCTGGATACCGAAAACCAGGAGCTCTTTGACCAGTTTAAATCACAGGGATTTTCCAATGCGGAGATCAGTCATGAGATAGCAAAAGAGCTTGATGTGGCAAAGATCCTTCGTAGCT
>JBASZP010000252.1:0-3628 GCA_049660965.1 Daejeonella sp.
CCTTTGATAATACCAAAAACATATTACCTACAGATTTTTCGCAGGTTAAGCTTACACGGAAACTATACCGGACAGGAGAAAGCGAATACCGTTTGAATGAAGTACAATGCCGCCTAAAAGATATTACCGACCTGTTTTTAGATACCGGTATTGGCGCAGATTCTTATTCGATCATTGAATTGAAAATGATTGATGAGATCATTACCAATAAAGAAAACTCCAGGCGGGCTTTATTTGAAGAAGCATCGGGGATATCAAAGTATAAACTTCGCAAAAAACAAACCTTTAATAAGCTGAAAGATACCGAAGCCGATCTGAGTCGTGTGGAAGATCTATTGTTTGAAATTGAAAAGAACCTGAAAACACTGGAAAACCAGGCAAAGAAAACAGAACGTTATTATAAACTGAAAGAACAGTATAAAGCTTTAAGCATTTCCCTGGCTTCTTTTCGTATTATAGATTTCCGCGAATCATTAAATACGCTGGAAGACCAGGAACAGAAACAGGCTGTTGAGAAAACAAACATTGCCACTCAAATTGATTTGCTTGAAGCAGGTCTACAACAGCAAAAACTGGATAATCTAACACAGGAAAAGAACTTGTCCGCCCAACAGAAGGCCGCTAATGAATTTCTGGCAAAGATAAGAGCTTATGAAAGTGATAAAAAACTTAAAAATGAACAGTTGCGTTTCCTGGAAGATAAAAAAGAACGATTAACGGAAGAACTGGATAAAGATAAAAATCAGCTGAACCACGTTTTCTACAATCAAAAACGTTTAAACGAAGAACATGTACAGGAAAGCCAAACTCTTGAATTGGTTAAAGGATCGATAGAAAGTAAAGCTAAAGAACTGGAAGAGATTAGGGGTAAACAGCTTAGCGCAAAGAACGAATTGGATGTGTTTAATAAGGAAAACACCGAACTGCAGAATGAAGTTTACAAATTAGAGAAAGAGATTGCCATCTTAAACATCCAGAAAGAGGCCCTACACCAGGAAAGTAACCGGAATATAGCCGATTCTCAATCAAAAGAAATTGAACTCAATGAGTTTAATCAAGTAATTACTGAACTTAAAGAAAAATTAAAAACCAAACAAAAGAAGTTTGAACTTTCTAAAAAACAGGAAGATGAACTTCAAAAGGAAATTAACAGCACAGAAGAATTAATTACCCGCCAGAAAGACCAGCTGAATGCAGAAAGCCGTAAACTGGATTCTAAACAGAATGAATATAATTTGACTAAATCTTTAGTCGATAGCCTGGAAGGTTTCCCTGAGTCCATACGGTTTTTAAAAAAGAACGCGAATTGGGCAAAACAACCTCCCCTGTTTTCGGATGTTATTTTCTGTAAGGAAGAATACCGCATTTCCATAGAGAACTATTTAGACCCTGTAATGAACCATTACGTGGTAGAAACGCAGGATGATGCCATACAGGCTATTCAGTTATTAAGCGCTTCGTCTAAAGGACGGGCAAACTTTTTTATTCTGGGTGCTATTTCAAAAACTCATAAAACAGGTTTCCAAGATTCTGTATATAAACAAGAAGGACTTATTAACGCTCTGGATGTTATTTCTGTGGATTCAAAATATCGTCCGCTTTGCGAATTACTCTTGCATCATGTTTATTTACTGCAAACAGATGAAGATAAAGAGCTTGAGAAAGCCTTACCGGAAGAAGATATCATTATATTAAGCAGTTCAGGTAAGTTTTCTAAAACCCAAACCGGTATGTCGGGTGGTTCGGTAGGTTTATTTGAAGGTAAACGGATTGGCCGGGCAAAGAACCTTGAAAACCTGGCTAAAGAAATAAAATCACTAACTGAGATCATTGAGAAACTAAAGAATTCCATAGATCAGGAAAGTGAAAAATACAACAGACTAAAAACATCTTCAAAAAAACAGGAAATACAGGAAGTACAACAAGATATCAACCGCTTAAATAATGAGTTTATTTCTATTAAAACCAAGCAGGAACAATACCTGGCATTTATAGAAAACAGCCAGAACCGTAAACAGGATATTGAAAATAAAATAGCGGATATTAACGCGGATCTTTTAACAGGGGAGTCAAAATTCGCGAAACTTAAAGCTCAAAAGCACTTAAAGAATGAAAAGCTATTAGTTCTTCAGCAGGATTATAATGACCTGGCTGATTTAGTTAATGTAAGATCTAATACGTACAACCAGGAAAACATTCTTTTCCACCAGCAACAAAATAAAGTTGCAGGGATTGTGAAAGACCTGGAATATCGTGATGTTCAGCAAAAGAACCTGGAGAATAAAATAGCTGTTAACAGTGCTAAATTAGAGAAAATACAAAAAGAAATAAAAGATACTTTACAGCATGCCGATCATTCAGATGAGGATCTGACGGCCATGTATGTACAAAAAGAAGAACTTGAAAAAGCTGTCCATGATTTGGAACAGGACTATTATGCTTCAAAAGGTTTAATAAGCGAGGCGGAAAATAACATCAGTAACCTTCGCCGTAATAAAGAACAATCAGAATTGCTTGTTAATGAGATCAAAGACCGAAAGAATAATTTAAAATTAGAATTAAACGCGTTAAAAGAACGGCTTTCAGTTGAGTTCTCTGTGGATATTAATGATCTATTGGATGAGGAAGATACAACAGAAAAACAAACGGAAACTGAAGATGAACTAAAGGATAAAACAGTGCGCATTAAACGTCAGTTAGATGATTTTGGGGCAATAAATCCAATGGCTATTGAAGCTTACCAGGAAATGAATGAACGTTTTACCTTTATTCAAACCCAGAAAAAGGATCTGATAGATGCAAAAACATCTTTACTGGAAACTATTAAAGAAATTGATGATACAGCACGTGAAAAATTCCTGGAAGCCTTTACTAAAGTCCGGGATCACTTTATTGATGTATTCCGTTCCCTGTTTAATGAGGAAGACAGCTGTGATTTGGTTTTGGTTGATCCTTCAAACCCATTAGAATCTGATATTGATATTCTCGCCCGCCCTAAAGGTAAACGCCCGCTTTCCATTAACCAGTTATCCGGGGGAGAAAAAACTCTTACTGCTACTGCCCTCCTCTTTTCACTTTATCTGCTTAAACCTGCCCCTTTCTGTATTTTTGATGAGGTTGATGCCCCGCTTGATGATACCAATATTGACAAGTTCAATAATATCATCCGTAAATTTTCAGACCAGTCGCAATTCATTGTGGTATCTCATAATAAACGCACTATTGCCAGCACCGATATTATTTACGGCGTAACCATGGTTGAACAAGGCGTATCAAAAGTGGTAGCTGTAGATTTAAGGGAAGTGGCTTAAATTTTGCCACGAAGGCGCTCGAAGGCCACCAAAGCTCTTCGTTTCTTAGCGTCTTAGTGGCCTAATAAATTCTAACTTGAAATTGCGTTGATAATATCGTATTGGGTAATAATTTCAAATTTTCCTTGTTCATCTTCCACTAAAACCGCGGTATTATCTTTATTGATCAAAGCTGAAATTTTATCAATAGAAGTATTTAGATCCACAAATGGAAAAGAAGCTGTCATAATTTCCTTTACCTTATTTGATTTTAATGCAGGGTTTTCGAGAATAGCATTTAAAATATCTGTCTCCGTTAGTTTACCAATGATCATTCC
>JBASZP010000253.1:0-5692 GCA_049660965.1 Daejeonella sp.
TTCTTTTACCGGTTCTACATCTGCAACTCCATGATCAAAAGAAAAAGCAATAAAATTATACGCTGCATTTTTGTTAATGGTTATTGTTGTAAAATTAGTATCATCAAGCTTGGCGTATTGTAAGGTATATCCGTTTGCATTACGCAGTATCCGTATTTTCATCAGATCATTAACTGATGGAGTACCGCCAATACGGCTGATCACATAAACCTTATTATCCGCTTCGTTGGCTGTAATTTCTTTAATTACTGTTTTACTAAGGTCACCATCCGGATGATCCATTAGATCCAGTGTGCCTGAACCAGCACCAATAGCCAGGCTTGCAGGATTAACATCAGCAGCTGTAACCTGTTTCAGATCAGTTTTATCAATCTTAATGGCAGCCGCTCCATTGGTATTATTAATAATTACCCTGAAATCAGCGCCATTATAAAACCCTAAATCCCAACTTGCACGGGCCACAGATTTTGAGGTGCTGGCACTCAGATCAACAAATACAGAATTAACCGCGGCAGCTCCGCCAGTACCACCATTCAGCATAAGGTCTGTACCTGTAGATACGATCGGAGAAAAACTTAGTTCTAAATTGTTTTTTTTACCAATCATTACAGGTTGTGTAATTGTTTTTATAGCAAACTTTAAACTTTCATCCCCATGTAATAAAACACCAGCTTTCTTTTTCACTTTAAATGAATTGGAACTGCTGCCTGCAGGAATAATTACTGTTAACAGATTATTTGTTGATGCAGGTTCGGTAGTAAACTGGTTACCATAAATTATTCCAGTACTTATTAATTCAACAGTAACAGAGGTATTAGCTTCCGCTACTCTGGATAAATTCAATTTAATATCAACCTCATTTTGAATAGCTTCAAAACCTGTCTTCTCAGTCTCAAATTGGATTAAATTATCAGGTAAGGGTGTATCTTTTCTGCAGGATGAAAATATGGTAAGTAATACTATAATATAGAAGGAATTAAATAGTTTGTTCATGTTTTTGATTTTTAAGGGATAACTGATATTGAATAGTTTATTTATTAGTAATTTTTAATGATTTGAAAATTAATTTTAAGGGTATTTGTTACTTCTTCCACTGCATAGCTAAACCCATAAAAAAGGAACGTCCATAACCCATGGGAACATTACCTCCTGTACTATGAGCGCCGCCGGTTTGTAAAGAGCTATTGTTCAGGTCAGTAATATTGAACATGTTCTTTACACCACCATTCAGGATAATATAGGAGTTGATCATTTTACTTAAAGTAAGGTCAGCCAAATGGAAATCTGAAATTTCAGCTAAGCGGGCTTTTGTCTGGCCATTATCAGAAAATGTTTCATAAGATGGTTTTTTACCCGAAAATTTATAAAATAAGGCCAGGTTAACATCCAGTTTAGGGATGAGATAAGTTATTGTACTATTTAATTCAGGCGCCCAGATTAAAGAAGGCAATTCTCCTAAAGTCTCACTTTCTTCTGATAGTTTATTATAACGGCCTATATAGGAAAGCCCTAAAGACACCTGTAAATTTTTACCATACCAGGTATTCTCCAAAGTCCCTCCAACAGTTTTAAATTGATCAATATTAATATAAGTAGTTACACCCGGGTTCTTCGGATCAGTTCCATAAGTGATCAGCTGGTTAAATGAATTATAAAAACCTGATAAAATTGTTTTTAGGCGTCCTTGTTCAGTAGTTAAAAATTGCCCGTTTAATGATCCGGTAAAACTGTTAGAATACTCAGCCTTAAGATCCTCGTTTCCAATAATAGTATGGCTGGCATCTATAAAATTAAAATAAAGTTCGCGTAAAGCCGGCGCTCTAAACCCTCTGGCATAAGCCAGGCGCAGATCCAATTCTTTAGCTAAGGAAAATTTGGTATTAATGGAAGGAATAACCGGGGGTGCATTATAAACAGAGTTTTTTATTAAACGTACACCCGGGCGGACATGAATTTTTGATGACAGATTAATTTCCGAAGAAATAAACAAAGCATAATCAGCAATATGCGGGGAACCTAATATTCTTCCTCCTGTGCTTTTATTTAAATTGACTTCAATGCCGGACTGGAATGATAGGGTTGTAGATAATTTATAAAATCCCGTTCCACGGAAAAAAGTACTGTTGAAAACAGAAGTGTCCTGTATACCTTCTCCAGGTGTAAGTGTACGTTTGCCAGTTAATGTATTTAAGGTGGTTGTTTGTGTCTGGCGACTGTAATCAGTATAGGATGCTACCCCGTTAAAGTTGAATTTATCACTTAATTTCCACTCAGCTTCCAGTTGATGCAGCCAGCGATTACTGATATAATCCTGATCTATAGCTTCATCATTCGGTAAAGGAGGTCCGTATGAAGTAATAACTTCATCCAGGGCCTTCAGACTATAACTTATCTGTAAATGCTCATTTTTGTATCCCGTCTTAATAGCGCCTAACCATTGGTTTTTAGGTTTCCATTGAAGCTGACGTTCAGGTGCATTCCCCTGCCACCCGCCAAAGGTATTCCGGGTTAAACTGCCAGATGTAAGCCAATGGTTATGCGCCCATTGAATGTCCAAATGCTGGTTATGTACACCACGATTACTAAAACCGTTATACTCTTTGCCGGCGCTTTCTTCCTGTACTCTTGCATTGATAAGAAGTGTTTTATCTGCAATTGTTTTTTTAGTGATCACATTAATTACGCCCGCAAGTGCATCTGTTCCATAGCTTACTGACATAGGTCCTTCTACTACTTCAATTCTGTCAATGGTATTCACATCAATCTGTCCAAGGCTTTCTTTAGTACTGCCAGGGTCAAACATCGGAACACCATCCAGTAAAATTTTAACACCCTGACCGCCCATACCCATTAATGAAATATCAGAAGTTCCTGTGGTTAAGTCATTACTAAACCTTACACCCAACTCTGTACTTAATATTTCCTGAAGATTGGTAGCATTACGCATACGAATGCGCTGGTTGCTAATGGTACGTACCTGGTAAACGGACTTTTGTATAGATTGAGGCTCAAACTGGCCCGTAACTACTACTTCCTGTAATTGATATGGATTTTCTTTTAAAAGAATGTCAGGAACCTGCACTTGTTCCCCGGCATTTACAGTTATATTAATTTCTTGTGTTTTAAAACCATCATGAACAATTAATGAATAATTAGCCGCTGGAAGTTTAAAGAAATACTCTCCTTTTACTGAAGTAAGAGTTTTAAATAATGCTTCTTTTATAAAAACTGGTATATCCTGAGCAGGTTTTCCATCAGCATATTTTATATTTCCGTTAATTGTCCCTATTGTTTCCTGGGCAATTGAATAATTACCGTAATACAATAAGAATAGTATTAATAGAATACGTAAGCTCATTTAGAATGATTATAAATAATGTACAATAGTAAAGCTTATTTATAATTAGTCCAAATTATTTTAATCTTTATTTATATTTAATCTAAATTATAATAGATTTGTAAAAAATAATTAAACATGAAAATATTCCATAGCTTTTATTCTAAAAATAGATAATAAGCTCAATCAGGATAGTTTCATTATCATAAAAACCAAATTATAAAATGAAAAAACTATTTATTATTGTATTCCTAATTAGTGCGTTTAACGGAATAACGAATGCGCAAACAAATCCTGCAAAAAAAGAAGAGGATAAAAAATCCATTAAATCTATGTGTGGTTGTTATGAAGTAAGTTTCAAATATGCGGAGACATTTACAACAGATACAGCATATCAGTTAGCTAAAATTCCATCAGCAAAGGCAGTAGAGTGGGTGGTTTTAGCAGAAGAAACACCCGATAAATTAGTATTGCAACATGTGCTTTCTATGGGTAAATCGTCTATTAAGCACTGGCGTCAGGACTGGATTTATCAAAACACTAATTTTTATAGCTTCTGGAAGAATGCTTCCTGGAAATTTACCCGCTTATCTGCAGATGCAGTAAAAGGGCAGTGGACACAAAAAGTATATGAGGTAGATGATCAGCCCCGTTATGAAGGAAGCGCTACCTGGATACATGCAGATGGAAATCATTTTTGGGAAAATACTACAGATGCTCCGCTGCCTCGTCGTGAATATACTAAAAGAAGTGATTATAATGTGTTAAAGCGTACCAATAAGCATGAGATTACTGCGAACGGCTGGGTTCACGATCAGGATAATTTAAAAGTGCAACGTGATGATAATGGCAACGATAAAATACTGGTTGCTGAAAAAGGGATTAACACTTATACTAAAGTAGATAATACCCGTTGTACTGCTGCAAAAGAAAAATGGGATCAGAGCAGTGCATTTTGGAAAGATGTACGCATAGTTTGGGATGATATATTTAAACAAAATAAAGATATTTCATTAAACAAGAAAGTGAATGATAAACTACTTTATGAACCTTTATTTGAAATGAGTGATGAATTTGCTACCAAAAAATTGATGGCCGGGAAAGAAAACCAGGCAAAAATAGAAGAGGTTATTATGGCATATATTAAATAATAAAGCTCTCAATTTCTATAGTATAAATCTCACATCCCCCTGGTTCTAAAAATCGGGGGGATGTTTTTTCTGCTTAATTTCAATATATTATAATATCACGAAAATGTTGGTATTTTTGAGGCCATGAAGTATAAGCGTATCCTCCTTAAATTAAGCGGTGAAGCCCTGATGGGTGACAGGCAATATGGTATTGATATTGACCGCGTAGCTCAATATGCCCGTGATATTAAAGCAGTACATGATCAGGGAATTGAAATTGCTCTCGTTATTGGAGGCGGAAACATTTATCGTGGTTTAAGTGCCGAAAAAGCTGGCATGGATCGGGTTCAGGCAGATTATATGGGGATGCTTGCTACCGTAATTAATAGCATGGCCTTACAGGATGCCCTGGAAAAAACCGGGGTAAAAACCCGTTTGTTAACCGCTATTAAAATGGAACAGATCTGTGAACCATTCATCCGCCGCAGAGCCGTACGCCATCTTGAAAAGGGCCGTATCGTCATTTTTGGTGCTGGTACAGGAAATCCGTATTTTACGACAGATACCGCTGCCTCTCTCAGAGCAGTAGAAATAAATGCTGATGCGGTAATGAAAGGAACCCGTGTTGACGGAATTTATACTTCCGATCCGTTAAAGAATGCTGATGCTGTACGCTATGATGAGATTACCTTTACAGAAGTTTATGCAAAAAACCTTAATGTAATGGATATGACCGCTTTCACATTATGCCAGGAAAATAACCTGCCTATTATTGTATTTGATATGAATAAACCCGGTAATTTTATGCGTATCGCAAAAGGTGAAGCCATTGGAACCTTAGTGAAAAACTAAATATTCAAACTAATAATAATCCGGTATGAAAAATTCTAAAAAGATGAATAACATTGCTGCAAATGACAGTAAAAGTTATCTCTTTTCAGGTGGACAAACTTTTATATGTCCGGATGATGATAAGAAGCAGTTTGGGATGGCAGGCGCTCACAGCTTATTAAACGAAGAAGGATTTGTTAAAATCCTCATAAATAACAGAGTGGATATTAAAGAGGAAGATGGAAATATTGAGCTATTACTGCCTGAATCATGGGCAGTAGAATTTTCAGAAAAAATTCAAGAAGTTATTTCCCAGCTAAAACACCTGAGAAGTTTAAACAAACTTGTGCTTTTAAATGAAAAGGCTATTTATAATAACATTAATGATAAACTC